>NZ_JAMYKU010000020.1:0-130079 GCF_040317575.1 Mesorhizobium sp. M1423 | reverse complement strand
CTGAACGGCCAAGCAGCGCTCTCCGACGCTCAAAAAAGCATATATGCCTCAAATCGCATATCTATGCGCCTTCTCTGCAAAGGCCTCTCAAGGGGAGAAGGGGAAGCCAACGCCGGGCTTACTACCGCACAGCGATCCAGCGCTGTTCCGCGAATGAGCGCGCCATCGCATGCACGGTGCGCTCGATCTCCAGGCCTTCGTCGAAGTCGATGATCCGCGCCGGCTTGCCGGCAAGTCGCGTCAACAGTTCCCGGCATTCGATGATCTTGAGGTCATTAAAGCCAAGGCCGTGGCCGGGCGCCGGCAGGAAGGCGTCGTAAGGCCTGTGGTGCGGGGCAACCAGGACTGTCCGATAGCCTTGCTCCGTCGGTCGGTCGGCTGTCAGATAGAGCTGGAACTCGTTCATCCGCTCCTGGTCGTACAGGATCGAGCCCTTCGAACCAAAAATCTGGATGGCGATCCGGCCCTTGCGGCCCCAGGCCGAACGGTTGACCAGCAACGTGCCGGCAATGCCGTTTTCGAGATGCATCAGGATGCTGGCGATGTCATAGGTCTCGACGGCGCGGCGCCCGCCCGAGGCGACGCGGCGTTCGGCATAGGGCCTGGCCATGTCGCACATGACTCGGGCGACGCGGCCGAACAGTACCGCTATGAGCGACAGCGGATGCACGGCGAAATCGTCGAGCGCGCCGTAACCGGACGCCGCCTCGTGCTTCCAGAAGAACAGCGCCTCCGGATCGGCCATGAAGTCCTCGTCCATCTCGATACGCAGATGGTTGACCTCGCCGATGATCTTCTCGTCGAGCAGCGCGCCGATATGGCGGATCGCCGGGTTCTGAATATAGTTATAGCCCAGCGCGGCAACCTTGCCGGATTTCCGCGCGGCCGCAGCCATCGCTTGCGCCTCCGCAAAACTTGGCGCCATCGGTTTTTCACACCACAGATGCTTGCCGGCTTCGAGGATGGCGATGGCCATTTCCGGGTGGAACTGGTTCGGCGTAGTCAACGAGATGACATCGACGTCGGGATCGTCGACCACTGCGCGCCAGTCGCCGGAGGCCTTGGCGAAGCCGAATTCGCTGGCACGGCGTTTGGCAAGGTCCTCGTTGACCTCGCCCAGATGGACCAGCCTTGGCTTGTCGACATCGGGAAAGACGGTGCCGACCGCGTTCCAGGCAATGGCGTGGCACTTGCCCATGAAGCCCGTGCCGATAAGACCTACCCCGACCATCCGCTTGCCTCCCTCTGTGCAAATTTTGTGTGGATGAATTAATCCATTTTGTTCGCAAATGGAACGCTTGTCTCATTTTTTATGGTGTTCTTGCACAGGCCCGCTATGATGGGGCACAGAGGGAACCGACGATGAGCCTGGGCGGAGCTACGATGGACGAACGGGTGCCGCGCGATTTCGAAACGCTGCGGGCGACGATCCTGGAGCGGCGTCAGAGCCTGCCGAAACGTATCGCCCAGATCGCCGCCTATGCGCTCGACAACCCAGACGATATCGCCTTCGGCACCGCTGCCAGCATCGCCGCTTCGGCCGGTGTCCAGCCTTCGACCCTGATCCGCTTTGCTCAGCAGCTTGGTTTTGACGGTTTCACCAGCCTGCAGCTGGTGTTTCGCGAGCGCCTGCGCGAGCGCAACTCGTCCTATGATGAAAGGCTGGCCGCATTGCGCGCCAAGGCCGAGGAAGGCGCCGGCCACCGGGCGATCTTCGACGGTTTTGTCGCCGCAGCCAGCACCTCGCTCAACGACATTTCGCGCACGCTGAATGAAGACCATTTCGAAGATGCGATCGCCGTGCTGGCCAAGGCGGAAACCATTTACCTGCTGGCCAAGCGACGCTCCTACCCGGTCGCCTCCTATATCGCCTATGCATTGGGCAAGCTCAAGATCCGCAACCAGCTGATCGAATCGGCCGCCGGCCTGAACGCGGAGATGATCGGCTTTGCCTCTCCAAGGGATGCCGTGATCGCCATCAGCTTTTCGCCCTATGCCCCGGCCACCATCGAGGAGGCGCGCGTCATTTCGGAGCAAGGCGTGCCGATCGTGGCGATCACCGACAGCTCCTTTTCGCCGCTCGCCCAATTCGCCAGGGTCTGGTTCGAGGTCGCCGAGGCCGATTTCGCCGGCTTCCGCTCGCTGTCGGCGACGATGGCTTTGGCCATGGCGCTGACCGTTGCCGTCGGCGAGAAGCGGCGCGATAGCGGCCGCAAGCGCAAGGCCTAGATCACCTCTATTGCCGTTTCGCCTTCTGCCAAAAGCCGCGCTGCGTCGCGGGCAGGCGGCGACCCGAACTGGCGGGCATACTCCCGGCTGAACTGGGAAGCACTCTCATAGCCGACAGCGAAGGCGACACGCGCCACGTTGCCCGGCTGGGCAATCAGCAGATGGCGGGCTTCCAGCAAGCGGATTTGCTTTTGATACTGGATTGGGCTCATGGCCGTCGCCGCCTTGAAGTGACGATAAAACGCAGCACTGCTCATATGGGCGATCTCGGCCAGATCCCCAACCCGGACCGGCTGATGGGGGTGCGAACGGATCCAGGCGATCGCCCTGCCGATCCGGGACAGATGGCCATCGGCGCGCGCAAGTTCACGAAGCTTTCCGCCCTGGGGGCCTTGCAGGAGCCGAAACAGCATCTCCCGCTCGAGCATGGTCGCGAGCACGGGAATCTCCGCTGGCCGGTCAAGCAACCGCATCATTCGACGCAACGCGTCGAGCAGATCGTCATCAACGGGAGTGGTGGAGAAGAAACTGTCGCCACCGAGGGCTGGCGCGTGCTCGACGAGGAGCGCGGCGACGGCTTGCAGGTCAAGGGTCAAGCCAATGGCCAGATAAGGACGCGCCGCGCTCGCTTCGACTATCTGGCTGATAGTGGGCGTCTCGACAGTGTAGATGAAATAGCTGGCCGGCTTGTAACGAAGAGCCCGGGAGCCGATCAGGACCGTCTTTGCGCCCTGCAATACGAATAAGATCCCCGACCCCCACACACCCGGCAATGGTGCCGTGGCGACGTCGCTGCGGCCGATCGAAACGCGGGGAACCGCCGTTCTTGTTCGTCGCCCGCGCGCATGGCGGCCGGCGATCTCGATCAACTCCTGCAGCGCCTCGTTCATTGCGCCAGCATCGCGCATTCACGCTGGCCGCGCAACAGCGTGAGAGGATTAGGCAAGAGCCTGAGAATTTCCGGCGCGCGGCGCCCGCTGCCTCGCGCCATTTGTGGGTCTTCCACAAGAAAAATGGAGACACCGAAATGACGACTTCGACGACCGCGCTGGTGACCGGCGCCAACAAGGGTATAGGCCGCGAAATCGCCCGGCGACTGGCGACCATGGGCTTCAAGGTCTGGCTCGGCGCCAGGAGCGCCGAACGCGGCATGGCGGCGGCGCAGGCATTGTGCGCGGAAGGCCTCGACGCAGAGTGGCTTGAGCTGGACGTCACGAGGGATGACAGTGTGAAGGCGGCAGCCAAGGCGCTCGGGCAGGCCAGCCCCTGCCTCGACGTGCTGGTGAACAACGCCGGCGTCGCCATCAATTACGACCTGCCGCCGAGCCAGCAGCGGATCGCCGACATCCAGGCCACCTACGACGTCAATGTCTTCGGCCCGATCCGCGTGACACAGGCATTCCTGCCGCTGCTGCTGGCAGCACCTGCTGCCCGTATCGTGATGGTGAGCAGCTCCACCGGATCCATCGGCCGGGCGCTCGATCCCGCCACCGCGAATCACGCCGTCAATATGATGGGCTACGGCAGCTCCAAGACAGCCTTGAACGCCATCACCGTGGGCTTCGCCAGGGAGCTCGCGCTCCAGGGCATCAAGGTCAACGCCGCGGCGCCCGGCTATACCGCCACCGATCTCAATGGGTATAAAGGTCAGCGCACGGTGCAGCAGGCAGCCGAGATCGTCATTCACCTGGCGACCCTGGACGCCAATGGCCCGACCGCCGGGTACTTCAACGATGACGGCCCGCTTCCTTGGTAAATCAGCTGGTTTCAGCGGCAGACGCTTGACGTTCGTCTGACTTCAAAGTTTCTCACCGCGCCGGCCTTTGCAGAGCACTTTTCGGCCTTGGGAATGCTCGTTCCATATTGACTATGGATTGGAATTATTATTTCATATTACCGGCGCCACGCTGCCGCTCGCGCGTGTTACCCAAGACAACAAAGCCGATGGGAGGTTCGAATGGGCGAAGCCGTGGAAGCGAGACATGCGCCGCTCGACATCATCACGATCGGCCGTGCGTCCGTCGATCTCTACGGCCAGCAGATCGGCTCGCGCCTGGAAGATATCACCTCCTTTGCCAAGTCGGTCGGCGGCTGTCCAGCCAATATCGCAGTCGGCACTGCCAGGCTCGGCCTGCGCTCGGCGTTGCTCACCCGCGTCGGCAATGAGCAGATGGGCCGCTTCATCCGCGAGCAGCTGACCCGCGAGGGCGTTTCGGTCCAAGGCCTCAAGACCGATCCGGAGCGGCTGACTGCCCTGGTGCTGCTGTCGGTCGAGGATGAGGGCGTCTCGCCGATGATCTTCTATCGCAGCGATTGCGCCGACATGGCGCTTTCGGAAGACGATATCGATGAGGCCTTCATTGCTTCAGCACGCGCGGTCGTCGTCACCGGCACGCATTTTTCACGGCCCAACAGCGACGCCGCGCAACGCAAGGCGATCCGTGTCATGAAGGCCAAGGGCGGCAAGGTGGTGTTCGACATCGACTACCGCCCTAACCTGTGGGGCCTCGCCGGCCATGCCGAAGGCTTCGAGCGCTATGTGAAATCCGACCGCGTCTCGGCGCAGTTGAAGACGGTGCTGCCCGACTGCGATCTCATCGTCGGCACCGAAGAGGAGATCATGATCGCCTCCGGCGCAGACGATTGTCTGAGCGCGCTGAAAACCATCCGCTCGCTGTCGACGGCGACCATAGTGCTGAAGCGCGGTGCCATGGGCTGCATCGTCTATGACGGGCCGATCAGCGACGATCTCGAGGACGGTATCGTCGGCAAGGGGTTTCCGATCGAGGTCTACAATGTGCTCGGCGCCGGCGACGCTTTCATGTCGGGCTTCCTGCGCGGCTGGCTCGGCGAGGAAAGCCTGGCGACGGCCGCGACCTGGGCCAATGCCTGCGGCGCCTTTGCCGTATCGCGGCTGCTCTGCGCACCTGAATACCCGACTTTCGAGGAATTGCAGTTCTTCCTGAAAAACGGCAGCAAGCATCTGGCGCTGCGCAAGGACGAGGCGATCAACCACATCCATTGGGCGACCACGCGCCGGCGCGACATCCCCTCTCTGATGGCGTTCGCCTGCGACCACCGCGTCCAGCTGGAGGACGTCGCGGCAAAGGCCGGCGCCGATCCGTCGCGAATCCCGGCTTTCAAGGTGCTGACGGTCAAGGCTGCGGCAAAGGTCGCGGCTGGCCGCGGCGGCTATGGCATGCTGCTCGACGAAAAATACGGGCGCGAGGCGATGTTCGAATTCGCCCACCATTCCTTCGCCTGGCTCGGCCGGCCGGTCGAGTTGCCGGGTTCGCGGCCGCTTCGCTTCGAGTTCTCGCAAGACATAGGCTCGCAACTGACCGAATGGCCGGTCGACCACTGCATCAAATGCCTGTGCTTCTATCATCCCGACGATCCCGCGGCGCTGAAGAGCGAACAGCAGCAGAAACTGCGCGCTTTGTTCGAGGCCGCGCGGAAAGTGGGGAGAGAACTTCTGGTCGAGATCATCGCCGGGAAGCACGGCAAGCTCGACGACATGACCATCCCGCGGGCGCTTGAGGAACTCTACGCACTCGGCATCAAGCCCGACTGGTGGAAGCTCGAACCGCAGGCATCGACCGGCGCATGGGCAAAGATCGAGGCGGTGATCCTGAAGAACGATCCGTGGTGCCGCGGGATTGTACTGCTGGGTTTGGAAGCACCGCAGGACGAATTGGAAGCGGCCTTCGCCGCCACCGCCAAGGCGCCCATCGTCAAGGGTTTCGCTGTCGGCCGTACCATCTTCATCAACGCGGCCGAACAATGGCTTGCCGGCAAGATGTCGGACGATGAGGCGGTTGCCGACATGGCGTCGCGCTTCGAGAGGCTGACCGAGGCATGGCTTGCCGTGCGCGGCCGCAAAGCAGCATAAGAAGGCGCGGCATAATGACTGCGGAGGAAAACGACATGACCAAGACAATCCGCCTGACGATGGCGCAGGCGCTGACCCGCTTTCTTGCCCAACAGATGGCCGAGGTCGACGGCAAGAAAGTGCCGATCTTCGGCGGCGTCTGGGCAATCTTCGGCCACGGCAATGTCGCCGGCGTCGGCGAGGCGCTCTACCAGGTCCGCGACGAATTGCCGACGTTCCGTGCCCATAACGAGCAAGCGATGGCGCATGCGGCGATCGCCTATGCCAAGGCCAATTTCCGCCGCCGCTTCATGGCGGCGACCAGTTCGATCGGCCCTGGCGCGCTGAATATGGTGACGGCGGCAGCACTTGCGCATGTAAACAGGTTGCCTGTCCTGTTTCTGCCCGGCGACGTCTTCGCCAATCGCATTCCCGATCCCGTCCTGCAGCAAGCCGAGGATTTTTCCGACGGTACGGCGACGGTCAATGACTGCCTCCGGCCGGTGTCGCGCTATTTCGACCGCATCACCCGGCCGGAGCAGATCATGCCGGCGCTCAACCGCGCCATGCAGGTGCTGACCGATCCGGCTGAGTGTGGCCCGGTAACGCTGGCGCTGTGCCAGGACGTGCAGGCCGAGGCCTATGATTATCCCGAGAGTTTCTTTGCCGAGCGGCTCTGGACCCAGCGGCGAGCGCGCCCGGACCGCCAAGAGTTAGCAGCTGCAGTGGCGGCGCTGAAGAGCGCGAAGAAGCCATTGGTGATTGCCGGCGGTGGCGTGCTCTATTCGCAAGCGTCGGATGAATTGGCGAAGCTGGCGCAAGACGCTGGCATTCCGGTGTGCGAGACGCAAGGCGGCAAATCCTCGCTGCCCGACGATCATCCGCTGAACATGGCGGCGGTCGGCGTTACCGGCACTTCGGCTGCCAACAGGCTGGCCGAAGAGGCCGACGTCGTGCTTGCCGTCGGCACCAGGCTGCAGGATTTCACCACTGGCTCCTGGGCGTTGTTCAAGAATTCCGGCAAGACCATGATCGGGCTCAACGTCCAGCCTTTCGATGCCGGAAAGCACCAGGCGCTGCCGCTGGTCGCCGATGCGGCTGAAGGGCTCGCCGAACTCGGTGCGGCGCTGAAAGGCTGGAAAGCTCCTTCTGGCTGGACCGACAATGCGATCAGCGGCAAGAAGGACTGGCAGGCGGATGCCGGCAAGGTGACGGCGTCGACCAATGCCGCCTATCCGTCCGACGCGCAGGTGATCGGCGCCGTACAGCGCGGCATGGGCTCCGGCGTGGTACTGCTCCATGCCGCCGGCGGCTTGCCCGGCGAATTGCACAAGCTATGGCAGGCGGGCGCGCCCGGCTCCTATCATGCCGAATACGGCTTCTCGACCATGGGCTACGAAATCGCCGGCGGGCTTGGCGTCAAGATGGCCAAGCCCGACGAGGAGGTTGTGGTGATGATCGGCGACGGCTCCTACCTGATGCTCAATTCCGAGGTCGCTACGTCGGTGATGCTCGGCCTCAAGCTGACCATCGTGCTGCTCGACAACCGCGGCTATGGCTGCATCAACCGGCTGCAGATGGCGACCGGCGGCGCCAACTTCAACAATTTGCTGAAGGACGCTCGTCACGAGACCTTGCCCGAGATCGACTTCGCCGCGCATGCTGCAAGCATGGGTGCGATTGCCGAAAAAGTGGCGTCGATCGCCGGGCTGGAAACGGCCCTGGCGCAAGCGAAGAAGAATACGCGAACGACCGTGCTGGTCATCGACACCGACCCGCTGGCTTCGACCGAGGCCGGTGGAAGCTGGTGGGATGTCGCAGTGCCGGAAGTCTCGGCACGGCCGCAAGTGAACGCGGCGCGCAAGAAATATGAGGAAGCGCTGAGCGGGCGGCGGTTTTAACGCGCCCGCCAACGCCGCCTCGAATGTCAGAAATTGGAGTGACGACTTGAAAGCCAAACTGGGCATGTCCCCGATTGCATGGTGGAACGACGATCTTGCCGAACTCAGCGATGATGTGTCGCTGGAGGAGTGCTTGCGCCAATCGCGTTCGGCTGGTTTCACCGGCATGGAAATGGGCCGCCGCTTTCCCAACGATCCGAAAATCATGCTGCCGATCCTCAGGCAGGCCGATGTGACGCTTTGCGGCGGTTGGTTCTCGGGAACGCTGGTCGACCAAGACATGGCGAAAAACAAGGATCGCATCCAGCCGATGATCGACCTGTTCAAGGCGGTGAATGCGCCTTGCATCGTCTATGGTGAAGTCGGCCGCTCCATCCAGGGCGACCGCTCCAAGCCGCTCGCCACCAAGCCGAGGCTTTCGGACGATGAGATGAAAGCCTACGCCAGGCGGCTAACCGAGTTCGGCGAATGGTGTGCCGGGCAAGGCATGCCGCTCTCCTACCATCATCATATGGCGGCGGTGATCGAGACCGAGCCGGAGCTCGACGCTTTCATGCGCTATTCGGGAGAGGGCATTCCGCTGCTGCTCGATGCCGGTCACCTGGCCTTTGCCGGCGGCGATGTGCTGCGCGCGATAGACAACCACCACCGGCGCATCAACCACGTGCATGTCAAGGACGTACGCATGCAGGTGATCCAAAAGCTGGATCGCAACAAGCAATCCTTCCTCGACGCGGTAGCACTTGGTGCCTTCACCGTGCCGGGAGATGGATCGCTGGATTTTGGCGCCATCGTCCAGAGGCTCTCCAACCACGGCTATGAAGGCTGGTTCGTGGTCGAGGCCGAGCAGGATCCGAAGAAGAACCCGCCACTCAAGATGGCACAGGTCGGCTACAAGGAATTGATGCGGGTGATGACGGCGGCCGGCTATACGGTTGAGACACAGGGCTTTCCCAATGCTTGAGAGTTCGCGAGGAAGGGCTGATCCTATGCCGGCGTTTATCCGATGAAAGACTCCGAGCACCCGTTTTTCCGGCCTTTGTGGCGGCGCGTCGCCATTGTCGCGGTCTGCCTGGTCTGGTCGGTGATCGAATTCGCTACCGGCACGCCGTTCTGGGGCGTGATCGCGCTCGGCTTCGCCGGCTATGCGGTCTGGCAGTTTTTCTACCTCTACAAACCGGCCGACGAAGACAAGCCATCGGCAAACGCCAAACCGAAGGAATGACCATGTCGAAGCTGCTCGTCAAAGCCAATAAGGGCCGCGGCCGCATAGCCCATGTGACGCCGCAAAACGCCGGCTGGACCTATGTCGGCTTCGATCTGCATCGGCTGAGGCCCGGCGACACCGCTTCCGGGCAAACCGCGGATCGTGAGGTCTGTCTGGTATTCGTCACCGGCAAGGGCAAGGTCAAGGCCGGCGGCAAGGATCTCGGGCTCCTGGGCGAACGCATGTCGCCGTTCGAGGGCAAGCCGTGGTCGGTCTATGTGCCGCAGGGCTCGGAGTGGTCGGTGAGCGCCGATACCGATCTCGAACTCGCCGTGTGCTCGGCGCCGGGGCTTGGCGGCGGTCTGCCGGTCCGCATCATTGCGCCGAAGGATCTCGGCCAGGAGACCCGCGGCAAAGGCACCAACACGCGCTACGTCACCAACGTCCTGCCGGAGGGCGAGCCGGCCGATTCCCTGCTGGTGGTCGAGGTCATCACGCCCGGCGGCCACACATCGAGCTATCCGCCGCACAAGCACGACCAGGACAATCTGCCGGCCGAATCCTATCTCGAAGAGACCTATTACCACCGCCTCAACCCGCCGCAGGGCTTTGCTTTCCAGCGCGTCTACACCGATGCCGACCAGAACGGCTCTCGTTCGCTCGACGAGGCGATGGCGATCGAGGACGGCGACGTCGTGCTGGTACCCAAGGGTTATCACCCCTGCGCCGCCTGCCACGGCTATGATCTCTATTATCTCAACGTCATGGCCGGACCGAAGCGGACGTGGAAATTCCACAACGCGCCCGAGCACGAATGGCTGATGGCCTGACCGTTTCCCCTTCGCTTCTCAACCGCTGGTCCAAGCCGAAAAAATCGTCGGCTAATGACCAGGCTGTGTCGTTTTGTTACCGAAAACGCTGCAAAGCTTCGTCATTTCGTCATGCAAATCGCCTATGGCAGCGGGGCTGACGAGGAACTTCGATGCGCTACGCGATCTATTTCACCCCCCTGCAGGACGAACCGCTGGCGCGGATCGCCGCCAATTGGCTCGGCCGTGATCCCTTCGGTGCCGCCACGAGGCCGGTCGAGGCGGTGGGCGAGTTGTCGGCAGCGGAAGTTGCCTTCCATACCGCCTCGGCGCGCCGCTACGGCTTTCATGCGACGCTGAAGGCGCCCTTCCGGCTGGCTTCAAACGAGACGGAGGCCTCGCTTCGCGCCGCACTCGATGATTTTGCCGAGGCGACGCCGGCGGTGACGGTCCCGCGTCTCGTCGTCAGCCAGATCGACAGCTTTTTCGCGCTCGCGCCGGAAGCACCGCTGCCGGGGCTCAACCGTTTCGCCGATGATGTGGTGCGCGGCTTCGACCGCTTTCGCGCGCCGCTGACAGACGCGGAGATTGAACGCCGCAGCCCCGACTCGCTGAAGCCCGATGAGTTCCGCAATCTCTGCCAATGGGGCTACCCCTATGTCTTCGAGACGTTTCGTTTCCATATGACCCTGTCCGGCCGGGTGTCGTCACAGGAAAGCCCTCGTCTTCGCCTAGCAATCGACAGCCTGTTTGCGGACGTGCTGCAACGGCCGGTGCCGGTGGACGCGCTGACGCTGTTTGTCGAAACTGAGCCGGGTGCGCCGTTCATGGTGCTGTCCCATCACGCGCTCGGGCGCCGCCCGGCCAGAAGAACTGCCTGAGATGACTATTTGCTTTAACCGCATTGTGCGACGCCAATCCATTTTCAGTTGGCTGCAAAATGCTCCGAGGACTGCCTGAAATGACCGCCGAGACCGTTCTTGACAACGCCCGCATCGTGCTTGCCGACCAGATCGTCGAAGGGTCGATCGTGCTGCGCGACGGCGTGATCGCCGACATTGCTCCCGGCGCTGGCCGCAGCGGCAAGGACATGGGCGGCGACTTCATCATCCCTGGGCTGGTCGAGCTCCACACCGACCATCTCGAAGGCCATTACGCGCCACGGCCGAAAGTGCGCTGGAACCCGATCGCCGCGGTGCTCGCCCATGACGCGCAGGTGGCAACCGCCGGCATCACCACCGTGCTCGACGCCTTGCGCGTCGGCATGGACGAGGACGCCGACCTGACGGCGGCCGACATACGCAAGCTGGCCGAGGCGATTGAGGACAGCGTCCAGCAGGACCGGCTCAGGGCCGACCATTTCATCCATCTGCGCTGCGAGGTTTCGGCGCCGGACTGCCTCACAGCCTTCGCCAATTTCGACGGCGACGAGCGGGTCAGGCTGGCGTCGCTGATGGACCACGCGCCGGGACAGCGGCAATTCGTCGATCTCGAAACCTATGCTTATTACTACCAGCGCAAGCTGAAGCTGACCGATCACGATTTCCAGAAATTCTGCGAAAAACGGATGGCGGAATCGGCAAAGAACTCGAGCCCGAACCGCAGCTTCATCGCCGCTGCCTGCCAAGAGCGCGGTATCGTGCTCGCCAGCCATGACGACGCAACCGTCAGCCATGTCGACGAAGCGATCGAGCAAGGCGTCCGTGTCGCCGAGTTCCCGACCACCGAGGAGGCGGCTCGGGCTTCGAAAGAGGCAGGGCTCGGCGTTTTGATGGGCGCGCCGAACGTCATGCGCGGCGCTTCGCATTCGGGCAATGTCTCGGCCCGCACACTGGCCGGCGACGGCCTGCTCGATATCCTGTCATCGGACTACATTCCGTTCAGCCTGATCCAGTCGGCCTTTTTCCTCGGCGACGTGGTCGAGGGCATCTCGTTGCCTCAGGCAGTGGCGATGGTGTCGAAGAACCCGGCCGAGGCGGTCGGCCTCACCGATCGCGGTGTCATCGAGCCCGGCCGGCGCGCCGATCTGGTTCGCGTGCGCGTCGACGATCACGTCCCGGTTGTCCGCACGGTGTGGCGGCAGGGACGGCGGGTCGCATGATGGTGTCGGCATCGGTCGAGCGTGAATTGTCCGCCGCGGGATTTCCAATCCGCGACGGCGTCTTCGTCGCCGTCGTCGGACCGAGCGGTGCCGGCAAGGACACGGTGATCGGCTATGCGCGCGCCATGTTTGCCGACGAGAGTCGGCTGGAGTTCGTTCGCCGGGTGATCACCCGGCCGAGCGATGCGGCCACCGAGGATCACGATACGCTAGCCGACGCTGCCTTCGTCGAGGCCGAAGCGGATGGCGCCTTCGCGATTTCCTGGGAGGCGCATGGCCTGCGCTATGGCATCCCGGCCGAAGTCGACTGGTCAGTCTCCAACGGCCGTGTCGCGATCGCCAACGTCTCGCGCGCGATCATCCCGACACTGCGGGACCGCTACGCCAATCTGGCTGTCGTCGAGATCACGGCTACACCGGATATCCTGGCCGAACGGCTGGCATTGCGCGGTCGCGAATCGCGCGGCGAAGTGCTGGCACGGCTGGCGCGCAGCGCCAATGTGGCGCTGTCCGGACCGGGTGTCACCTCCATCGACAATAGCGGCCCTCGTGAAGCCGCCGGCGAGCGCTTCGCCGAGGTGCTGCGCAAGGCCATGGCCTTCTCCGACATGTCGGGCCTTATCTAAAGTGGCGCCCATCCGATGCATTCGGGATGGGCGCTACTTGTCTAATCATATCTTTTTGGAAACCGGTATCCACTGTTCGGGATCATGGCCTCACGCGGCGTGCCGGTTCCGACCAGCGTGATGAGTATCCGTGCTAGTGGTTGTCGAAGGCTTCGCTGGTGCATCCGCCGGTGTATCCAGAACTGCAACGTGATGCCGATAGACCATCTCCCAGCCCTTCCAGCCGGTGAACAGCAGTATGCAGACCACTATGAACGACAACAGCGCGCCCCACGGTCGGACCGCGGCCTCGGCGCCTTGAGCATAGCGAAGGTAGAAATTGATCAGAGCCACAACGACCGCGGTCAAGTTGCCCAGCATGTGGTACCAGGCGTCGGACAAGGCGCGAATGCGCGGCTCGTTGAGGAAGTCGATAAAACCGGCTGTCGCAGCGAGAAGCGCCATTACGATAGCTGCCCCGATCAGCCACATCGATGCCCGTGCCCAGAAGGCGTCGGCAGTCCCCCAGAAAACCAGGTCGGTGACAAAGGCACCGACAAGAAACGCGACAGGAAAAGGTATCAGCATCGGGTGGAGGGGGTGAGTTCCTACCTTTGCGGTACTTACTGGATTCATGGGCATGGGACGCCTCCGCGTAGCAAAGCTTAAATAAACGCTCAGATACGGGTTTCGTTCCAAATAGAGATTAACCTGAACTGCTGTCGCGAAGCTCAGGCTGACCTTTTCATGCCTGCCAATGGCAGTCGGCGTATTTCATCCAGCTATTTTTGCGTCATTCCGCGGCAGCACCCGCCACGCCCTTGCGGGTGGCTTCCAGCATCCGCCGCCGCGCCCTGAACACGCCCCATTGCTGGTCGACCAGAACGCCGATGAGGATCACCCCGCCCATCACGGCGAAGTTGAGCGAGGACGGGATACCGAGCAGGTTGACGAGGTTCTGCAACTCCTGCAGCAGCACCGTGCCGAGCAGGACGCCGATCAGCGAGCCTTCGCCGCCGCGCAGCGAGAAGCCGCCGAGCACCGCTGCCGCGATGGCGTAGAGCTCGTAGAACTGGCCGTGGCTCGCCGGCGAGATCGAGCGTGTGTACATGGCGAAATAGATAGCCGACAGCGCCGTCAGCACGCCGCAGATGACATAGGCGGCCATGACGATGCGGCCGGTGCGGATGCCGGAATATTTCGCCGCTTCCTCGTTCTTGCCGATGGCGTAGAGATATCGCCCGAACACCGAACGGTGCAGCACCACCCACATGACGACGGCGATGACGATCAGCGCGATGAAACTGTTCGGCACGCCCCAGGACCGCCCCGCCGTCAGGAACTCGAGCTCCGGGAAGTTCTGTCCGAAGGCAAAGCCGGCGGTGCCGTCGGCGGTATAGAAGCGCGCCACGCCGCGATAGATCAGCAGGCCGCACAAGGTCACCACGAAAGGCTGCAATTTGAGCCGGGTGATCAGCCAGCCATGCGCCAGCCCGATGATGCCGCCGAGCACCAGGATCAGCGGCAGGGCGACCGGCCAGGCCATGCCGCGCGTGGCGATGAAGTCGATGAACAGCACGCCGAGCAGCGCAACCACCGAGCCGACCGACAATTCGATGCCGCCGGTGATGATGACGAAAGCCTGGCCGATCGACAGGATGCCGAACAACCCGATCAGGTTCGAAGTGTTGGCGAGATTGATCGGCAGCAGGAAGCGCGGGTTGATGATCGCCACCACCGCGCCGACCACCAGGATCAGGATCAGCAGGCCGAGATCTTTCTTGCTCATCGTCTTCTCCCAATGCCGGCGAACTATTTCGGGTGCTTGCCGACCGCCAGCAGCAGCACGTTTTCCTGGCTGAACCGGTCCTTGTCGAGAATGCCGGAGATCTGGCCTTCATGCATGACGGCGATGCGGTCGGAAACACCGATCACCTCCTCCATGTCGCTGGAGATCATCAGCACGGCGACGCCGGCATCGGCCAGCGCCCGCATCAGCCCGTAGATCTCGGCCTTGGCGCCAATGTCGATGCCGCGTGTCGGCTCGTCGAGGATCATCACCTTCGGCTTCATCGCCAGCCATTTGGCCAGCACGACCTTTTGCTGGTTGCCGCCCGACAGCGTGCCGGTACGCGTCTGCACGGAGGGCGCCCTGATGCCCAGATCGGTCTTCTGTTTCTCGGCGGTGGCGGCCTCGGCGCTGGCCGAGACCAGCGAGCGCCGCGAATGCGCCGGCAGATTGGGCAGCGAGATGTTCTGGGCAATCGACAGATCGAGCAGGATGCCGGTCAGCTTGCGGTCTTCCGGGACGAGGAAAATACCGTTGGCCACTGCGTCCGCGGCCGAACCAAGAACCAGATCTTTTCCGTCAAGCTGGAACGAGCCGCCAAAGCTCTTGTCGATGCCGAACAGCACGCGCGCCAGCTCCGTCCGACCGGAGCCGACGAGACCGGCAAGGCCGAGGATCTCGCCATGCCTGACGTCGAGGTCGACGGGCCGGTCGGGATAGGCGGCGGTGCGAATGGCCTTGACCGACAGCGCGACAGAGCCCGGCGGGCGCGCCGATTCTGCGGCCTTCTCCCTCTCCTTGAGCATGCGGCCGATCATCAGCTTGACCATCTGGTCGTGATTGATGGCGCTCTTCGGCAAAGTTCCGGCGAGCATGCCGTCCCTGAGCACGACGACGCGGTCGGCGACGCGCTCGACCTCGTGCAGGCGGTGTGAGATGAAAATGACGCTGATGCCGTCTGCCTTCAGCGCCTTGATGACACCAAGCAGCTTGTCGGTTTCGGCGATCGGCAGGCTCGAGGTCGGCTCGTCGAGGATAACCAGCCTTGCCTTGATCGACAGCGCCTTGGCGATCTCGACCATTTGCTGCTGGGCCAGCGACAGCGCCGATACCGGCGTATCGGCCGAGAAATTGGCGCCCACGCGTTTGAGCAGCGGCGCCGCCAGCGCTCGCAGCCTGGCGCGGTCGACCAGCTTGAGCGGGCCGGCGCGCAGCGGTTCGCGGCCGAAGAAGATATT
The DNA here is from genome assembly GCF_040317575.1 of Mesorhizobium sp. M1423. Taxonomy (NCBI): domain Bacteria; kingdom Pseudomonadati; phylum Pseudomonadota; class Alphaproteobacteria; order Hyphomicrobiales; family Phyllobacteriaceae; genus Mesorhizobium; species Mesorhizobium sp. M1423. The sequence goes on along the minus strand of NZ_JAMYKU010000020.1, from coordinate 114,329 downwards.
GGCGGCAACGTCGAGGTTTTCGAACAGGTTGAGTTCCTGGTGGACGAAGGCGATGCCCGAACCGATGCTGGCCTCGACAGTCAGCCCGTCATGGGCGGCGCCATCGACAATGATGGTGCCGGTGTCCGGCCTGGTGACGCCGCCGAGGATCTTCATCAGCGTCGATTTGCCGGCGCCGTTTTCGCCGACCAGGCCGATGACCTCGCCGGGCCTGACCTCGATCGAGAACCCGTCCAGCGCGACAACGCCGGGATAGGTCTTGCGCACACCGTTGAGGCTCAGGAACGGAGCGTCCGTGGATGCAACGATGGATGGGTCGGAATAATTCATCACGCCTGACAGCAGCCGGTGAGCCGTTTTGGACTCAGACTGACGGGCCTCGCGAGGCCCGTCAATAGAACGCCGGCTCAAGGCGAACCTTGAGCCGGCGCAACCTAGTTTGCTCAGTTTCCAGACATCGCCTTGAGGCTGGCGGCGTAGGCGTCGACATCGTCCTTGCCGATGATCTTGGTCGGGATGATGATCAGTCCATCGGCGGGAACGCCCGACTTGTTGCCTTCGAGATAGGCGGCCATCAGCTTCATTCCCTGATAGGCCCATTCGAAGGGCTGCTGCACGACGGTGGCGGCGACGGTGCCTTCCTTGACGCCGCCCAGCGTGATCGGATCGTCGTCGAAGCCAACGACGGTGATCTGGCCGAGCTTGCCGGCATCGCGCAGCGCCTCATAGATACGCGGCGTGTTGTAGGAATAGAAGCCGACCATGCAGGTGACGTCGGGGCTGGCGACCAGCGCGTCCTCGACGTTCTTCTTGGCGCGGGCCTGGTCGATGTCATCGCCACGCACGTCGACCAGTTCGATCTTGGTGCCGGCGAGGCCGTCCTTCATGCCCTGGATGCGTTCCTTGGCATTGTCGGCGCCGAGCAGGCCGACGAAGCCGAGGCATTTGCCGCCATCTGGCATCGCCTTCTTGGCAATCTCTGCCGCCTGCTTGCCGGCATCGACATTGGACGAGCCGATATAGGCGACACGCTTGGTCTGCGGTGCGTCGCTGTCGGTGGTGAACAACGCCGTTTCCGAGGCGATCTTGTTCAGCCCGTCGGTCGACGTCTTGGGGTCGACGGCCGAGACCATGATCGCCTTAACACCGGCCGTCACCAGATCGTCCATCAGGCGCTGCTGGATGGCGACCGAGGACTGCTCCGGATATTTGAGTTCTAGATTGTAATTGGGCAATTCGCCTTGAGCCTTCTTGACCCCGGCTTCGGCAGCCTTCCAGAAATCGGAAGCGCCGTTGACGACGAAGGCCAGTGTCGGCTTGTCGTCGGCCCGCGCAATTGCGCTGACGGACAGGCCGAGCAGCAGGGCCGCAGCGGCGACGGACGCATTTCGTATCGCAGATTTCATATTCAACCTCCCATTTGACTCAGTAATTTTCGCTGATGATGAACGTGCCGGCGCGGCTTGGACGCCCTCCTCCTCAGGGTTCCGGCAGCGAAGAACGACGCCATTCCAGCCGCGATCGTCGACTTTAGAGACTCATTCGTCGTTCGTAAATAGTCCGATTTGTCTGACATTTCCTCGAAACGGCAGGCGAGCTTCGGTTGACGGGAACTGTCCGCCACTAGGCTGGCTTACGTTCCGAACATGCGCGGGTCCGATGTTCGTCCGAGCATGATGGATTGACGTTATAGGGCCGCCGGATATTAGTAAAGAGTATTAGTTTAATCGGGATTCTCACAAGAAAGGAGCCTCCCAATGCGCTGTCACGTCGGATTCGCGACTAAATCACTTAAGACGGCACTTATATCTATTAGCATCGCTTTACCTTATAAATGCGAGATTTGAGGGACGAATGACATGAACGAACCACTGCGCGATCCCGTCCTTGAGGGTACAAGGCGGCGCAAGCCGTCCGGGAAAAACCCCAGAGGCCGCGTTACCATGACCGACATCGCCAGGGCCGCCGGTTGTTCGCAGGCGACGGTTTCGTTCGTCCTCAACAACACCCCGGGCATCAGGCTATCGCAGCAAACTCGTGAGCGGGTGATAGAGGCGGCGCGGGCCCTCAGTTATGCGCCGCCGGTGTTTTCCGCCCTGCGAGCCCCGGTTGCCGCTTTTGACGGGCTGGATGGCGTGATCGGCTTCGCCGTCGACCAATTGGCGACCAGCCCGGAGGCGGTCGTCGCCATTGAAGGGGCGCGGCAAGCCTCGTGGAACGCTGGCAATGTACTTTTGGTGGCGCAGACCATGGGCGACGAGGTGATGGAGCCCCGGGCCATCGCGGCGCTGACCAAGCAGGGCATTTCGGCGCTGATCTACATGACCATCTTCACCCGCGAGATCGTCGCGCCGGAGTATCTCTACGGCCTCGACATTCCGGTCATCCTGCTCAACTGCTACACCGCCGACTATGCCTTCCCCGCCGTGGTGCCGAGCGAGATCGCCGGCGGCCAGAGCTCGACCCGGCACCTGATCAGCCATGGCCATCGCCGTATCGCCACCATCACCGGCGAGCCATGGATGCAGGCGGCGCAGGACCGGCTGAAGGGCTACCGCCGGGCGCTGGCGACAGCCGACATCCCGTTCGACCCGGCCTTGGTCGTCGAAGGCGATTGGTCGGCGAGCGCCGGCTATGCCGCGACCATCAAGCTACTGGCGCTGAAAGACCGGCCGACCGCCATCTTCTGCCAGAACGACCGCACCGCGATCGGCTGCTACGAGGCGCTGAAGGAGGCCAGCCTGCACATCCCCCAGGATATTTCGGTGGTCGGCTATGACGACGAGGAGATCGCGCGCCATCTGTTCCCGCCGCTGACGACGTCGATCCTGCCGCATATGGCGATGGGGCAATGGGCGATCGAGCAGCTGGAAGTCCCCGCCCCTCCCGGTCGTGGCCGCCATCCCATCACCAAGCTCGAATGCCCGCTGGTGGAGCGGGAGTCGGTTGGCGCGGTGGCGGGCTGACGCGAGGCGGCGGAATAGTCGGCGATCGACAATTGCATAGGCTTGACATCGCGCCCCGCATAGATCCGATTGAGCCCTATGAGGTTGCAAAGCTGCTATAATTTTCAGGACTTTCGCAGGCTGGCCAGACAGCGCCTGCCAGGACCGATCTTCGACTATATCGATGGCGGCGCGGACGACGAGACGACGCTGCGGCGCAACACGGCTGCGTTCGAGGACTGCGACCTCGTCCCAAACGTGCTTGCCGGTGTCGGGCAGATCGACATGTCGGTCACCGTCATGGGCCAGAAACTGGCGATGCCGGTCTATTGCTCGCCGACGGCTCTCCAGCGGCTGTTTCACCATAGCGGCGAGCGCGCCGTCGCCGCGGCGGCGGAGAAGTTCGGGACGATGTTTGGCGTCTCGTCGCTTGGGACGGTCAGCCTGGAGGAAGTCCGCAAGCACCGGACGCCGCAGGTTTATCAGTTCTATTTCCATAAGGATCGCGGCCTGAACCACGCCATGATGGAGCGCGCCAAGGCGTCCGGCGTCGAGGTGATGATGCTGACCGTCGACAGCGTCACCGGCGGAAACCGCGAGCGTGACCTGCGGACCGGCTTTTCCATCCCCTTTCGGCTTACGCTCGGCGGGATGATGCAGTTCGCGATCAAGCCGAGATGGGCCATCGACTATTTGACGCACGACAAGTTCAGCCTGCCGCAATTGGACGGCCATATCGATCTCGGCGGCGGAGCGCTTTCCATCAGCCGCTATTTCACGGAGATCCTCGATCCATCGCTGGATTGGAAGGACGTCGAAGACATGGTCCGCTTCTGGAACGGCCAGTTCTGCCTGAAGGGGATCATGAGCGTTGCCGATGCCAGAAAGGCGGTCGACATCGGCTGCACCGGCATTGTCCTTTCAAATCATGGCGGCAGGCAGTTGGACGGCTCTCGCAGCCCCTTCGACCAGCTGTCGGAGATCGTCGACGCGGTGGGCGACAAGATCGACGTGATTATCGACAGCGGCGTGCAGCGCGGCACCCATGTGCTGAAAGCCCTGTCGTTGGGTGCCAAGGCCGTCGGCGTTGGGCGGTATTATCTGTTCCCGCTGGCAGCCGCCGGACAGGCCGGCGTCGAACGGGCGCTCGGCCTGATGCGAACCGAAATCGAACGCGGCATGCGGCTGATGGGATGCAGGTCGGTGGCAGAGCTTTCCAGGGGGAATGTGCGGTTTAGGTGAGGCAGCCGGAAGTGGCGCACGGCATAAGCTTTTCGAAGTGCGAACACTATACCGACCGGCCGCCGCTCCTGCCGTCCGTGTCGAAGACGGCCTCGCCGGAAACAGCATCCGTATATCCGCCTTCAAGCTGCTGCAACGTATGCCGGAACCGATCAAGATTGCCGAGCATTGTGGGCCTGGCATCGACCATGTGCTGGAAAGTGTCCCACTCTCCAATCGAGAAGAAGGCGCCATCTCCCGATTTGATGAGAGCCATTTTTCGCAATCCCTCGAAGTTGCGCGGAGCGCTGCTGAACAGTTCGACGAATTCGTCTTCACTACCCGGCTTGACCTGGAAGCGGACGCTGTTGAATGCCGTCATGTACGTTCCCCCGTGAAAGACCTGAAGAAGCTCGAATATGCGAAAGCCCTAAGGCACTCAAACCCTTCGAACACGTGTACAGGAAAATCGGAAGGTTGGCTTCAGTCACCTCCGGCCGAATGCCCCGTTTCTGGCGCTATTTTGCCAGGTAGAGGACGACGCTCGATCTCAATCGGTACGCCCTTCCGACCGGCAATGAAACGCGCTGTTAACGCCGTTCGCGGGTGACAGGATGTTGGCCGCAGTTCGAAGGTATAATCTGCGTCTCGCTGTCAGTTGCGGAGGCGAAAATGAACGTGCTTCGGATTGCGCTCTTGTGCACGGCCATGATCGACCTTGGAATGCCGGCTGTTCGCGCTGAGGATCGGCCTGTGCCGCCGAACAACGAAGCCGCCACAGTGCAGCCGCCCGTTCATTGTGAAGGCCAAAACTGTCTCCCGCCGGCGAACGATCCTGTGCAGGAATGCACCGGCCAAGATTGCACGCCAGTTCCGCCAACTGAACCAGGTCCGGAGGTCAAGCAGGCCGACTGAGCAGCTTCAGCCGACACCGCTCTTTTGGCAGGGATGGCGCTCACTCCTCGCGATCTTCCGGCCGCAGGCGATAGATTCTGTTACCTATGTTCCCGGGGTGGGCATGAGTTTAATGGCGCCGCATCGGGGCGATGATGAGAACTCTGCCTATTGCCTCTAGAACACTCCCAAATGGGGCGTGAGCCAATCGCGCGGGTTTAGATCCTCTATCTTCATTCCCGATGCCGCAATGCGTCGACAATAATCTTGAACGCAGGAAGGTTTTGGCGGCGGCTAGGATAATAGAGGAAATAGCCATCGAAGAAGGGCGACCAGTCGTCGAGGACCTGCACCAGCAACCCTGAGGCGACGTGCCGCTCCACGATGTTCTCGGGAACATAGGCGATACCATAGCCACTCACCGCGGCGTCGATCATGGCGTAGGTGTTGTTGAAGGTAAGTTGACCGTCCACACGGACACGCAGCGCCTGTCCATCCTTCTCGAATTCCCAGGCATAAAGACCGCCGGCGGTCTCGTGGCGCATGTTGATGCAGACATGGCGGATCAGGTCCTGCGGATGGACAGGCACACCGTGCGCCGCGAAGTATCGCGGCGAAGCCACGGCGACCAGGCGCCAGTCCGGGCCGATGCGGACCGCGATCATGTCTTTCTCGACGCTCTCTCCAAGCCGGACACCGGCGTCAAAGCCTTCCTCGACGATGTTGCGGAAGGTGCTGTCCAGGATCAGTTCGACGCCGATGTCGGGATAGGCGCTGAGGACCGGCTTAAGCTTCGGCCAGACCACGCTTTCGAGCGCGTGGTCGGACAGGGTCAACCTGATCGAGCCTGACGGCTTTTCGCGGAACGCCATCAGCGCTGCGATCTCGTCTTCGATTTCACCAATGCGCGGGGTGATCGTCTGTAGCAGCCTTTCGCCCGCAACGGTCGTCGCGACATTACGCGTCGTGCGGGTCAGAAGGCGTATGCCCATGCGTGTTTCGAGCTGCTTGATCGTGTGGCTGAGCGTCGATTGCGCGACGCCGAGCTTTGCCGCTGCCTTGGTGAAGCTGCGCTCTTCTGCGACGGCCTGAAACCACGTCAATTGGTTGAGATCGGTTCTGGCCATGAGCTTCCTTCGTTTGCCATCTCGCAACAGATTATTCGATGTAGTCGATTAGTTCATGCCAATTTCGACGGGTAATCGTTTTATGGCAAAACCACTAGGTTTGCATTGCAACAATTCAGCGGGACCGAACCATATGGCGATCGCCGCCACAGCAGATGCAGGTAGCAACCGGACAGGCGATTTCGATCAGCGGCCTCTTCGCGGTGGCTGCGAGCATGGTCATCACCACTGCTCGGTGCCGTGGTCGGCGGGCTGCTGCTGGCTGGCATGTCAATCTTCGCCGCGTTCGTCGGCAGCGTGATTCTGGCCGGCAATGGGCCGCGTCTGCTCAAGCCTGAATGACCAGCAGGATCGGCCAATCTCAAATCCACTCTAACCTTGCAGGAGATCATAGATGCCTACGAACATCCCTGACGCAACAAACCAGAAAGCCCCGGCCCGAAACATCCACCGGCGTGAGTTGATGAAGCTGACCGGAACAGGCATCGCCGCATTCGGCGCGATGTCACTTGGAAACCTAACCTTCGCAAAGGCTCAAGACATGTCCAACGGTGCAAACAATTTCTATACGAGCGATCAGGTGACGCTGCAGAAAGTCACCTTCAAGAGCCAATACCAGATGAATGTCGCGGGGAATCTGCTCGTTCCCAAGAACCTTGACCGCAATGCACGTCATCCGGCCATCGTCGTCGGCCATCCAATGGGCGCGGTGAAAGAGCAAAGCGCGACCCTCTATGCCACCAAGATGGCCGAGCAGGGTTTCATCGCCATGGCGATCGACCTGCCCTTCTGGGGCGAGAGCGAAGGCGAAGCCCGTCAGATCGTTTCGCCGGATGTCTATGCAGAAGCGTTCAGCGCAGCGGTGGATTTCCTTGGAACACGCGCGTTCGTCGACCGCAATCGCATCGGCGCGATTGGTGTCTGCGGCAGCGGCAGCTTCGTCATCAGCGCCGCCAAGATCGACCCGCGCATGCGCGCCATCGCCACGGTCAGCATGTATGACATGGGCGCGGCGAACCGAAACGCACTCAATCACTCGCTAAGCGTCGAGCAACGCAAGCAGATCATCGCGGCGGCCGCCGAGCAGCGCTACTCCGAATTCGAAGGCGGCCAGATCCAGCATACGGGCGGAACTGATCTCGAACTGACCGCCTCGACGCACCCCATCCAGCGTGAGTTCTACGATTTCTATCGGACATCCCGCGGAGAGTTTACCCCGGCGGGTGTCTCCGACCAGATAACGACCAAGCCGACGCTGACCAGCAACGTCAAGTTCATGAACTTCTACCCGTTCAATGATATCGAGACGATCTCGCCGCGCCCGATGCTGTTCATCAGCGGCGATCAGGCGCATTCGAAGGAATTCAGCGAGGAAGCCTACAGACTGGCAGCCGAGCCGAAGGAACTGGTTCGGGTCCAGGGCGCCGGTCACGTCGATCTCTACGACCGTGTGGACCTGATTCCGTTCGACAGGCTTACCAGCTTCTTCGGTCAGCATCTGGCTGCATAACAGGGCCGTAGCATCGAAGGGTGCGGCCGTGTGCCGGAGCAATGGACATGGCCGCACCGATTGGGAAACCTTAAATGACACGCGACGCCGCATGGCTTTCACGCCGCACCTTGCTGGCAGGTGCTGCCAGCTTCGCGCTTCCCTCTTCGGTGCGCTCTCAGACCTCTACAACCCCGGGTACGAAAGGAGCCCCAATGCGCCTGAGATTTGTTTTTGCAGATCAGGATTTCACGGCGACGCTGGAGAACAATCCTTCAGCGCACGATCTGGTCTCGATGCTGCCGCTGGACCTGACGATCGACGACTATTCGTCCAACGAGAAGATCGCCTATCTGCCGCGCAAGCTCACCGAGGAAGGCAGCGGTCGCTTCGGGAACGAGGCAGCTGGCGATCTTTGCTACTACGCCCCCTGGGGCAATCTCGCGATGTTTCATGGTCTCTATCGCTGGTCGCGCGGCCTGATCCGGCTCGGGCGACTAGACCAGGGACCGGCGCCGCTTCTGATGCGCGGAGAATATCCGCTGCGCGTCGAAATGCTTTCCTGAACCTGGAAGGCCGCTGCGCATCAGCACAAATGCCGCGGGTGTCGGACAAAACCCGCATCATTCACCGAGAACAGCAAGAAGCTGCAAACGCAGAAGGAGACCGACATGAAGAAGATTCTCGCTGCCGCTGCAATCAGCACGGCCGGCCTGATGCCGGCCGAGGCCGAGACCATCGAAATCCGTACGAACGGCGGCACGCCGGCCGTGATCGGAACGGCGGACAACTTCACCGGGCAGGCGGTCATCAGCCAGCTCTATCCGCCTACCGACATTACGCGGGCGAGCACTGGACTGGTGAACTTCGCGCCCGGCGCGCGGACGGTCTGGCACACCCATCCGGCAGGCCAGATGCTTATCATCACGAGCGGTCAAGGCTGGGTGCAGGAAGACGGCAAGGAGCGGCGCGGCATCAATCCTGGCGATGTGGTCTGGATTCCGGCCGGCGTGAAGCACTGGCATGGAGCGACCGCGATCAGCCCCATGGCGCATATCGCCTTGAGCTACATGCAGGACGGCAAGAACGTCGACTGGCTCGAACCTGTTTCCGACGAGCAATACCGCTGACGGGATAACGGAACGAAAGGCTTCATCATGAAAACCTCGACCGTTCTGGCTCTCGCTCTTTCCATGGGAGCCGTCGATACCGCCGCGCAAACCGGATCGCAGACCGGCAGCCTGTCCCGCGAAGACGTGCGAACCGTTTCGCCCGCGCTTGAGCGCTACGCCGATGAGAAGCTTGCAAATGGCCTCTGGAAGAGGCCGGGCCTGTCGCTGCGGGATCGCAGCATCGTCACTGTCGCTGCCGTGATCACGCGCAACCAGGACATTCTCCTGCCGGAGCAGGTGCATCTCGCACTCGACAATGGGGTGAAGCCGGCCGAAATCTCAGAGATTATCACGCATCTCGCCTTCTATGCCGGCTGGGGCAATGCGGTTGCCGCGACGGGCATCACGAAGGAGGTGTTCGCGGCGCGCGGTGTCGGACCCGACCAGCTCCCCAAGGCCATGGTTGATTTCCTGCCGCTGGACGAAAAAGCCGAGGCCGATCGCGCCGCCCGCGTCGCGCAAGGCACGGGACCGGCATCGCCGGGATTGGTGAGGGATACGACCGACGTATTGTTTCGCGACCTGTGGCTGCGGCCCGATCTCGCCCCGCGCGATCGCAGTCTGGTGACGGTCAGCGCCCTGATCTCGGCCGGCCAGGTCGAGCAGATTCCCTACCACCTCAACCGGGCGATGGATAATGGACTGATGCGCATGGAAGCCTCCGAAGCCATCAGCCATCTCGCGTACTACGCCGGATGGCCGAACGCTTTCTCGGCAGCCGCTGTTGCGCGCTCCGTGTTCGAGAAGCGCTCCGCCAACTGAACGCTGCTGGTCGCGATGACTCCTTTGCCCTCATCGTCCAGACCGCCGCCCTCGGCCGCCGTGACGTTGCTGCCGATCATGGCGGCCGTGTTGGCCGGCTTCCTCGTCATCGGCGCGGCCCTGCCGGTGCTGCCGCTGCATGTGAATCAGGATCTCGGCTTCGGAACTTTCGTCGTCGGCCTGGTTGCGGGCTCGCAATTTGCCGCGTCTCTGGTCACGCGCATATGGTCCGGCACCTATTCGGATGCGAATGGCGGCAAACGCAGCGTCGTCCTCGGCCTGATCGCCGCCGCCGGTGCTGGATTGCTGTATCTCCTGTCCTTGACCTTCGTGAGTTCGCCAACCCTCTCTGTTGCGATTCTTCTGGTGGGACGTGCGGTGCTCGGTGGAGCCGAAAGCTTCATCATCACCGGGGGCGTGAGCTGGGGATTGGCAATGGTCGATTCCGGCCATGCGGGGAAGGTCATCGCCTGGGTCGGCACGGCCATGTTCGCGGCGCTCGCCTTCGGCGGTCCGCTCGGCACGATGCTCTTTGTACCGTACGGCTTTGCGGCGATCGGCCTTATCACGACCTTGGCGCCACTGCTCGTTCTGCTGTTCCTATTGCGAGCGCCGAGTCCGCCTGTCCTATCGGCACGGACGAGATCCACTTTTGGCGGCGTGATTGGAGCGGTCTGGCTACCCGGACTTGGCGCGGCGCTTAGCAGCATCGGCTATTGCGCCATTCTCGCATTCAGCTCGCTCCTTTATGCCAATCACGGCTGGCAGCCCGTCTGGCTTGCCTTCACTGCCTTTGGCGCGGCGTTGATCGTGGCGCGAATGATGTTTGGCCATCTACCGGATAAGTTCGGCGGCGCGAGAATCGCCTTGGTGTTCGTTCTGGTGCAAGCGGCCGGATTGATCCTCATGGGATTGGCCCGAAGCACGATGATGGCATCCGCCGGAGCCGCTCTCGCGGGACTCGGCTACTCGCTCGTCTATCCCGGTCTGGGTGTCGAGGCTGTCCGTGACACCTCGCCTGAAAGCCGCGGGCTGGCAATGGGCATCTACACGGTCTTTCTCGATGTCGCGATGGCTCTAGGAAGCCCGGCGTTGGGATGGGCTGCCGATCGAGCAGGTTTGAGCGTTGTGTTCTTTATCAGCGCCGGTGTCACCTTTTGTACGACGGCCATTGCCTTGTATTTAGCCTACAGCACGCACCGAGGCCGACGGGCGCCTGCAAAGAGGTCTTATTGGTAAACTTCGCGGCAATCAGCGGCCTTCTACGTTCGCAACCGAAGTAGATTTAGAGTGAAATGGCTCATGCCACCCAAGTGATATATGGCACGTGCCTGCTGATCAGAAATCAGCCATTCAACCCGAGAGATTCGACCTTTTCCACCGCCTAACGCCGCCGTTTCTACGCCTTTCGCTCGCGGACTATCTCCCGCTCTTTGCGCGGGCGTAGTCTGATGGGAATCGGGCTATATCGTGCGATCGGTGGGTATTTGGCGCGCCCGAAGAGATTCGAACTCCTGACCCCCAGATTCGTAGTCTGGTGCTCTATCCAGCTGAGCTACGGGCGCGCAACAGGCCATGCTTTGCATAGCCCCGCGATCCGATCCTGGCGACCGGCCGCGAATGTGAGCTGTTCCCTAGCGACTGAATTTGCGAAAAGCAAGCCGATCCTGGCCAAAAGTTTTGCCGTCACGTTTTGCCGTCATGCGCCGGCCGGCGAAGGTAAGATCGCGTCACGCGGCGGCTGAGCCGATAGGTCGTCGTCTTGGATCGGTCATTTGCCAATCGGAACGGTCCGTAACGAAACAAGCCGTTGCACGGCGGCCGAGCCGATGACTCTTAGTCCCGGACCAACCATTTGCGAATTGAAACGGTCCGTAACGAAACGGTTCGTTACGCCGGGCGGCGCAGGCCGTTGCGGGCTTGGTCGAGCCGGACCGGCTGGTCGGGAATGGTGACGGCGAATGTGGTGCGGCCGCCGATGCTTTCGACCAGCTCCACCGTGCCGCCATGGGCGCGGATCAATTCATGGGCGATCGCCAGGCCAAGGCCGGTGCCGCCGCTGCGGGCCGAGCCGCGAAACGCCGCGAACAGGTTTTCGCGCGCCTTCGGCGGCAGGCCGGGGCCGGTGTCGGTGACGACGATGCGGCTGACGCTGCCGATGCGCTCGGCCGATATGGTCAGGCGGCGCACTACGGCGCTCTCGGTGTCCGCCGCCATCGCCTGCACGGCGTTGCGGCTAAGATTGGTGAGCACGCGGAACAGCTGATCGGAATCGGCGTCGACCTCGAGCACCGGATCGACGGCGTTGACGAATTCGATGCCGCATTCGATGTCGAGCAGGCCCTGGACGTCCTCGACCAACTGGCGCAGCCGCAGCCTGCGACGCGACGGCGGCGGCTCCTGGGTGCGGCCATAGGACAGCACGCCTTCCGAATAGGACACGGCGCGATCGAGCGCGCGCAGCAGTTTTGGCGCGAAGGCCTGAACAGTCGGGTCCTTTACCTGGCGCAGGCGGTCCGACATCAGCTGCGCCGAGGCAAGGATGTTGCGCATGTCGTGGTTGATCTTCGACACGGCCAGGCCGAGATCGGCCAGGTGCTTCTGCTCGGTCAGCATCTTTTGCAGCCGCTCCTGCATCTGCGACAGCTCGCGTTCGGCGACGCCGATCTCGTCGGCCCGGGCGGCGGGGTGAATGATGCGACCGGGATCGTCGGGCGCCTCGGAAAAGGACAGCATCGAGCGCGTCATCGTCCTGATCGGGCCGATCATGATCAGGTCTATCGCGGCGTAGACCAGCATGGCGGTGAACAGCGAAATCAGCAGCGAGACGAAGGCGACGTTGCGCGAATAGATCAGCATGGCATTGCGCAGGCGGTGGTCGGGCATGATCAGCTCGAACTCCTTGTCGCTGTCGCCGACCGGTCCGAAAACGCGCAGCATCCTCTTGCCGCCGAAAAACAGCGTGTCCAGCGCGCCGGTCATGCCCTTGATCATGCCGACATTGGCGATATCGATATGCTCGTCCACCTGCGGCGGCATTTCGGCCACGACCAGCAGCCGCGAGACGCCGCCGTCGCGCACCGCGATCGCCTTGGCGCCGATCGCCATCAGCACGTCGTTCTGGGCGGCACGCGACAGCGAGGCAGGTTCGCCCTGCACCAGGACGATGGAAACAGCAGCGGCAGTACTCAGCCTCTCCTTCAGCCAACTCAGCCGGTAACTGGCGATCCAGGGCACGAAGATGAGGATTTCAGCCAAGAGCACGAAGACGATGGTGAGCAGCAGCAACTTGGTCGACAGGCCGCGCGCCAAGGGCACCCTGCGGGTGGCGGCCTTCGCCTCGGCGATGCTTTCGTCGGTTGCTGGGACTTCACTCATGCTCGTCGTCACGGCTGCCTGTCATCACGGCTGCTTGTCTTAAGGACTGCTTGTCTTCACGATCGCTTGATCGGGTGAGATTAGGCGATTGCGGCTTTTTTGCCAAATTCATCCTTGGTCGAAGCCGAACAAAGGGCCGCAAGACTTCCCTGCCGGTCCGACAACGCCGGCCCGACGCGCTGGATTGACTTCCAAAACCCTTCTTTCTATAAGCCCGCTCACGCTCGGGCCATTCGTCCCGGCGCGGTTTCGATCGCGCCAAAACCGGCCCGGCAAAGCTCCTGTTACAAAGTGACAGAATCAAGAAGGGCCGCACCCCGCGGTATTTAAACAAATGAAGCGTACTTACCAGCCGTCAAAACTCGTCCGCAAACGCAGGCACGGCTTCCGTGCCCGCATGGCCACCAAGGGTGGCCGCGGCGTCGTCGCAGCCCGCCGCAACCGCGGCCGCAAGCGTCTCAGCGCCTGAGCACCAAGCGAGAGACAAGATCGTTGCCCGCAACCGGCAAGCCAACGGGTCCCCATCCCAAGCGGCTTCTGAAGCGCGCGGAATTCCTGGCTGTCCGCCGCGGCGAAAAGCGCCGCGGACGGCTTTTCCTCGTCGAGGTTCTGGGCCGCGGCGACTGCGAAGCGCCGCGCGTCGGCTATACCGTCACCAGGAAGGTCGGCAACGCCGTCGTTCGCAACCGCATCCGGCGGCGGCTGAGAGAGGCCGTGCGCACGCATGCCGCGGATGACATGGCGCCGGGCAATGATTATGTCATCGTCGGGCGCGAAGACGTGCTTACCACTCCGTTTGGCCAGTTGAAGGCCGAACTCTCCCGCAGATTGCGTGGAACACGATAGGCCAAGGGCTTCGATGGAAAACAACCGCAACTTCTTCATCACCATCGCACTGTCGGTGCTGATCCTGGCGCTTTGGCAATATTTCTATGTGATGCCGCGCAGCGAGATGCAGCGCGAAGCCGCCCGCATCGAAGAGCAGCGCGTGGCGGAGCAGAAGAAGGCCGCCGAAGGCACCAGTCCGGGCGCCAGCGAAACACCGGTACAGCCCGGCGCCATTCCGAGCGCGCCTGGCGGCGACGCGGTGACGCCGGCCGGCCGCGACCAGGCGATTGCCTCGACCAGCCGCGTCAAGATCGACACGCCGAGCCTCGAAGGTTCGATCAACCTCACCGGTGCGCGCCTCGATGACCTCCAGCTCAAGCATTACAGGGAGACGGTCGACAAGACCTCGCCCGAGATCGCGTTGCTCAACCCGGCGTCCCTGCCGAACGGCTATTTCGCCGAGATCGGCTTTTCTGGCGCGCCGGATGTGGGCACGCTGCCCGGCCCCGACACGGTCTGGCAGACCGACGGCAAGGCGACGCTCACACCGGCGACGCCGGTCACGCTGACCTTTACCAACGACAAGGGCCTGACCTTCAAGCGCACCTTCTCCGTCGACAGCCAATATATGTTCACCGTATCCGACACGGTTCAGAACGGCGGCTCGGCGCCGGCGACGTTGTCGAACTATGGCCGCGTTACGCGTTTCGACAAGCCGGCCATCGCCAGCACCTATGTGCTGCACGAGGGCCTGATCGGCGTTACCGGAAGCGAGGGCCTGCAGGAATACAAATACTCCAGCGTCGAATCGGACAAGGAATACAAGCCAGGCAAGTCGACCGACGGCTGGCTGGGCATCACCGATAAGTATTGGGCGGTGACCCTGGTGCCGCCTAGCGGCCGCGACTTTCAGCCCAAATTCTCTTATTTCGAGTTCAAAAGCGGGCCCCATCCGCACAGCTACCAGTCCGATTTCCTGTCCGATCCCGTCACGGTCGCTCCCGGGCAATCGACGACCGTGGAGTCGGAGATATTCGCCGGCGCCAAGGAAGTTTCGACGATCAACGCTTATGAAAAGGACCGTCATATTCGCCAGTTCGACCTGCTGATCGACTGGGGCTGGTTCTATTTCATCACCAAGCCGATGTTCTGGCTGATCGACACGCTTTACAAATTCTTCGGCAATTTCGGCCTGGCGATCCTCGCCACCACCGTCATCGTCAAAGCGCTGTTCTTCCCGCTCGCCAACAAGTCCTATGCGTCGATGGCGAACATGAAGAAGGTGCAGCCCAAGATGCTCGAGATCCGCGAGAAATACGCGGACGACAAGATGAAGCAGCAGCAGGCGATGATGGAGCTGTACAAGACCGAGAAGATCAATCCGCTCGCCGGTTGCTGGCCGGTGGCGTTGCAGATCCCGGTGTTCTTCTCGCTCTACAAGGTGCTCTACATCACCATCGAGATGCGGCACGCGCCGTTCTTCGGCTGGATCCAGGATCTGGCGGCGCCGGATCCGACATCGATCTTCAACCTGTTCGGGCTGATCCCGATCACCTTGCCGCACATGCTGATGATCGGCGTCTGGCCTCTGATCATGGGCGTGACGATGTTCCTGCAGATGCGCATGAACCCGACGCCGCCGGACCCGACGCAGGCGGCAATCTTCACCTGGATGCCTGTGATCTTCACCTTCATGATGGCGGGTTTTCCGGCCGGCCTCGTCATCTACTGGGCCTGGAACAACACGTTGTCGATCCTGCAGCAGGGCGTGATCATGAAGCGGCAGGGCGCCAAGATCGAATTGTGGGACAATCTGGTCGCGCTGTTCCGCAAGAAACCGTCGCCGGCGGAATAGCCGGCGCTCCGATAATGCGAAACCAGAAAGCCCCGGTTCGTCCGGGGCTTTTTGCACAAGCTGCCGGCCTGGATTAAGCGATTGGTACTGCGGGACGGATCGCGCTATTTTGACCTGCCTGGCAGGTGCTCGACGGAGCTCGATATGACCGGACCCAATCCATCGATCAAGCATCCGATCCCGTTGCACACACGCGTCGGCTTTCTGAAACCGCTGGTGACGGCGCCTAATATCGAGATCGGCGACTTCACCTATTATGACGACCCTGAGGGACCTGACAAATTCGCCGAAAAATGCGTGCTGCATCATTATCCGTTCATCGGCGACAGGCTGGTCATCGGCAAGTTCTGCGCCCTCGCCGAGGGCGCGCGTTTCATCATGAACGGCGCCAATCACGCCATGTCCGGCTTTTCGACCTATCCGTTCAATATCTTTGGCCACGGCTGGGAAGAAGGCTTCGACCCGGCGACATGGTCGAAGGAGGTGCGTGGCGACACAATCGTCGGCAACGACGTCTGGATCGGCATGGAAGCGGTGATGCTGCCGGGCGTCAAGATCGGCGACGGCGCCATTGTGGCGGCAAAGTCGGTGGTGACGCACGATGTGCCGGCCTATGCGATCGTCGCCGGCAATCCGGCCAAGGTGGTGAAGATGCGCTTCGATGACAGGACCATCCGGCGGCTGCTGGCGCTGGCGTGGTGGCACTGGCCGGTGGAAAAGATCAGCCGCAATCTCGATGCCATTCGTGGCAGCAACATTTTTCTTCTGGAGGCAGCGGTTTGAACGCGTTGAACAAGACCACGATCGGCATCGAATTGTTCACGCGAGCCTGGATCTTCATCCGCGGCGTGCCGGCGATGAAATTCCTGCCGCCGGAGGGTCCACCCGAGATCGCCTTTGCCGGCCGCTCCAATGTCGGCAAATCGTCGCTGATCAACGCGCTGGTCAACCAGAAGGGGCTGGCGCGCACCTCCAACACGCCGGGCCGGACGCAAGAGCTCAACTATTTCGTGCCGGGCGGATTTTCGGGAGAAGGCGCCGATCTGCCGCCGATGGCACTGGTCGATATGCCGGGCTATGGCTACGCCACGGCGCCGAAGGAAAAGGTCGACGAGTGGACGAAGCTCGTGTTCGACTACCTGAAGGGCCGGGTGACGCTGAAGCGCGTCTACGTGCTGATCGACGCCCGCCATGGCATCAAGGCCAAGGACGACGAGGTGCTGTCGCTGCTCGACAAGGCGGCGGTGTCGTATCAGATCGTGCTGACCAAGACCGACAAGATCAAGGCGGCGGGGGTACCACGGCTGATCGAGGAAACGCTGCAGAAGATCAAGAAACGCCCGGCGGCCTTTCCCTTCGTGCTCGCCACGTCGTCGGAAAAGAGCGAAGGCCTCGAAGAATTGCGTGCGGCGATCGTGCTCGCCGCCAACGGCGGATAGGCAACGGAATCCGACGGCTGGTCAGGCGGGGCTGGAGGTCCGTTCCTGCTCTGCAAGCTGTTCGGTGCCGTAGGCCTTCAGGAACACATCGACGCCCGACCTGACGATATGTTCGATCTCGGCCGCACTTGGCGCTTTGGTGCGATAGGCGAATATGCACTGGCGGAAAAGACCGGCCAGGCACAGCTCGGTGAACTGATAGGCGGCAAGCTCGACATCGTCGATCTTCAGCAGGCCGCGTTCGATAGCCATGTTGAGGAAAACGACAACCCTGTCATGGCCGCGCTTCGGGCCGCGTTCGTAAAATCGCGCGCCAAGCTCCGGAATGCGTTCCGACGCGCCGATCACCGTCCGCTGCGCCAGGATGACCCTCGCCGAGGTGATCTTCATGGACAGCACGATGCCGAACTTCACCAGCGTCTGGCGAAGGTCGCCGATCTGGTCCAGCACTTCGTACATGTTCTTGAAGATCGTGCCGCGTTCTTCCTCGATCAGCGCTTCGAACAGCTCTTCCTTGTTGGCGAAGTAGACATAGATGGTGCCCTTGGACACGCCGGCCTCGCGGGTGATGTCGTTCATCGACGCGGCTTCGAAGCCCTTGTCGATGAAGACACGGCGCGCACCGTCGATGATCTGGCTGCGCTTGACCGGGTCTTGCCCCGCGGCCGGGCGGCCGCGCGGCAGACTGTCCAGCAGATCGCACTGGTCCTTGCCAGCGCCGGGCAATGGGCCTGACTCAGGCAAAGGAGCGGCCTTGGGGGCTTCGGCCATAATGTCACACCTCGTAAAATAATTCGAACCATCCGGTTCGATTGCTCTTGATATGGGCCTCTTTAAGCGCTAAGTCAATGTCGAGATCGAACCGAACGGTTCAGTCTGACAAAATTCAGCGCCAGTTAATTTAGAGAGATATCATGTCCTCGAACGCGCCCACCAGTGCCGAAGTCCGCCCTTTCCCCAGTGCCAAGGTCCAGCCTGCGATCGAAGCGCCGGAAGCCCCTGTCAAACCCGCCGACGTCACCCCGCTGGCTCCCGCCAAAAAGAAGCGCTCGATGCGCTCGATGTTGTTGCCCATCATCGGCCTGGCCCTGCTGGGCGCCGGCGCCTGGTATGGCTATGATTACTGGACCGACGGGCGCTTTATGATCACGACCGACGACGCCTATGTCCAGGCCGACACGGCGTTCATCTCGCCAAAAATCTCGGGCTATGTCGATCAGGTCAAAGTGACCGAGAACCAGCAAGTGAAGGCCGGCGACCCGCTGCTGATCGTCGATGACGGCGACTACAAGATAGCCGTTGCCCAGGCCGAGGCGCAGATCGCCACGTTGAGCAAGACGCTCGACCGCATCGATGCCCAGACTGAGGCGGCGCGCGCCTCGCTCAAGCAGGCGCAGGCGCAGAAGACCGCCGACCAGGCCGCGGCCGATAATGCCAAGCGCGTCCAAGCGCGGGCCGCCCAGCTGCTCAAGACCCGCGTCGGCACCCAGGCCCAGTTGGACGATGCCCAGACGGCGGTCGAGCAAGCCAATGCCGCACTTGCCGGCGCCGACGCGCAGATCGCGGCGGCTCAGGCCAATATCGGCGTGCTCCAGGCGCAGCGCACGGAATCGGCCAGCACGCTGGCCTCGCTGCAGCTTGCCCACGACAAGGCGGTGCGGGACCTGTCCTTCACCGTGCTGCGCGCACCCTATGACGGCGTGGTCGGCAACCGCTCGGTCGAGCAGGGTGACCTGATCAGCCCTGGACAGAAGCTCGCCGTCATCGTGCCAATGGACAAGCTCTACATCGTCGCCAATTTCAAGGAGACGCAGCTTGCCCGGCTGGTGCCTGGTGAAAAGGTCAGAGTGTCGGTCGACGCGATCGACGGCCAGGACATCGAGGGTACCGTGTCGTCGCTGGCGCCGGCTTCAGGAGCAGTGTTCTCGCTGCTGCCGCCGGAGAACGCCACAGGCAATTTCACCAAGGTGGTGCAGCGCGTTCCGGTTCGCATCGACGTGCCAGCGGATGTGCTGAAGACGGGCAAGCTGCGAGCTGGCCTGAGCGTCGTCGTCGCCGTCGACAGCCGCACGGCGCCTTCGGCATCGAAGTAAAGCGGAACCGGGAGCAAAGGTCATGGCGACCGCAACCCTAACTGCAGGATCGGCGCCGGCGCCAGCCATGCCGGTGCCGGTCGACCACATCTCGACACGCCGCGTCATCGCCTTCCTGGCAATGGTGTTCGGCATGTTCATGGCGATCCTGGACATCCAGATCGTCTCGGCCTCGCTGGCTGAGATCCAGGCGGGCCTGAGCGCCAGTTCGGACGAGATTCCGTGGGTGCAGACGGCCTATCTGATTGCCGAGGTGGTGATGATCCCGCTGTCGGGCTTCCTCAGCCGGATGCTGTCGACGCGAGTGCTGTTCACGTTCTCGGCGGCAGGGTTCACCGCGGCCAGCGCGCTGGCGGCGACCGCAACCAATATCGACCAGATGATCGTCTACCGCGCCGTGCAGGGCTTCATCGGCGGCGGCATGATCCCGAGCGTCTTTGCAGCCGCCTTCACCATCTTCCCACCGTCGCGTCGCGCCATCGTCTCGCCGATGATCGGCCTGGTGGCGACGCTGGCGCCAACCATCGGCCCGACAGTCGGCGGCTATATCAGCCATGCCATGTCCTGGCACTGGCTGTTCCTGGTCAACGTCGTGCCCGGCATTCTGGTGACGACGGCCGCCTGGTCGCTGATCGACTTCGACAAACCCAATCTCAAGCTGTTCAGCAAGTTCGACTGGTGGGGGCTTGCCGGTATGGCCGCCTTCCTGGGCTGCATGGAATATGTGCTGGAGGAAGGTCCCAATAACGACTGGCTGCAGGATCAGGCGGTGTTCGTCTGCGCCGTCATCATGACCTTCGGCGCGGTGCTGTTCTTCTGGCGCGTGTTCACCGCCGAGGAGCCGATTGTCGATCTGAGGGCTTTCAGCAATATCAATTTCGCCTTCGGCTCGCTGTTCTCCTTCGTCGTCGGCATCGGCCTCTACGGTCTGACCTATCTTTATCCGGTGTTCCTGGGGCGCATCCGCGGCTACGATTCGATGATGATCGGCGAGGCGCTGTTCGTCAGCGGCCTGGCCATGTTCTTCGCCGCGCCGATCTCCGGCATCCTGTCGAACAAGATGGACCCGCGCATCATGATGATGATCGGCTTCTTCGGCTTCGCCACGGGGACCTGGTGGATGACGCATCTCACCGCCGACTGGGATTTCTATGAACTGCTGATCCCGCAGATCCTGCGCGGTTGCTCGATGATGCTGTGCATGGTGCCGATCAACAACATTGCGCTCGGAACCCTGCCGCCGGAGCGGCTGAAGAATGCGTCTGGCCTGTTCAACCTGACCCGCAATCTCGGCGGCGCCGTCGGCCTGGCCGTCATCAACACCGTGCTGATCGACCGCAATGCCTTCCACTACGCCAGGCTCTCCGAGCACGTGCAATGGGGAAGTGCCGCTGCGCAGCAGAAGCTGCAGAACATGACGCTCAACTTCGAGCAGACCGCCGGGCTCGACGCCTCCAAGGCGGCCATCTCCAAACTGTCAGGCATGGTCCAGCAGCAGGCGTCGCTGCTGTCGTTCATGGACGTATTCTTCATGCTGACGGTTTTGTTCGCGACGCTTGGGCTCTTCACCCTGGTGATCCGCAAGCCAGCCGCTCAGGGCGGCGGTGGCGGAGGCCATTGAGGCGCGCTGGATCCCCCGCCTGGCGCCCTCGCGCATGACCCCGAAAAGCGATTTCGGGATCATGCGCAAAATCAACCATTACGAAGTCTTGGAGCGGCGGACACTCCACCGCTCCAACTTTTTGTTTGAGCATCGGATTTTCCCAAAACCGCTTCGCACTTTTGGGTCCGATGCTCTAGCGCGCTCCGACAAAGTAAGGGGCGCGGCTATCCTCAGGCCGTCGCCGGCTTGAAGGTCAAGGCGACACCGTTGATGCAATGCCGCAACCCGGTCGGCGGCGGACCGTCGTCGAAGACGTGGCCGAGATGGCCACCGCAGCGGCGACAATGGACCTCGGTGCGGGTCATGCCCAACGACCTGTCCACGGTCTTGCCGATCGCGTTGGGGATTTCCTGCCAGAAGCTCGGCCAGCCGGTGCCGGAATCGAACTTGGTCTCTGACGAATAGACCGGCAGGTCGCAGCCGGCGCAAGCGAAGATGCCTTTGCGGTGCTCGTTGAGCAGCGGACTGGTGCCCGGGTATTCCGTGCCCTCCTTGCGCAGCACATTGAAGGCCGCGTCGGACAGGATGGCGCGCCACTCGGCCTCGGTCTTGGTAACCTCGAAAGTCTCGGCCGCGCGTGCATCCTGGGCTCCGCCCATGCGCAGCGCGGTGGCGCCTGCGACAACGCCAATGGCTGCCGCACCACTCAAAAGAAGCTCGCGACGGTTCATGCCCATTCCTCCTGTTACTGCTTGTGCCAAATTCGACCGCCAGACGGAAATCAAAAACCGGTGACGATCGCTGTCCTCAAAGCGGGACTCCGCGCCTATCCACTTGCGTGAACGGCGCGGAGTGTGCGCAGGGAGGCCGTTAGCGATATCTTCGCCGGCAGCGTGCGTTTGTTACATCTTCGGCAGGAGAACCTTGTCGACGACGTGGATGACGCCGTTGGACTGCTCGACATCGGCGATCGTCACATTAGCGACATTGCCGTTCTCGTCGGTCACGGTGACCTTGCCGCCGTCGGTCTTGAGCGACAGTTCGCAACCACCGACCGTCTTGACCTTGTGGGTGCCACCGTCATCCTTGACCATCTTGGCGACGTCGGCGGCCATCGCCTTGGCGCCGATGACATGGCAAGTCAGGATCTTGACGAGCTTGTCCTTGTTTTCAGGCTTGAGCAGCGTCTCCACCGTGCCGGCTGGAAGTGCCGCAAAGGCCTCGTTGGTCGGCGCGAACACGGTGAAGGGGCCAGCGCTTTGCAGCGTATCGACCAGGCCGCCTGCCTTGACGGCAGCGACCAGCGTCGTGTGGTCCTTCGAGTTGACAGCATTTTCGACGATGTTTTTCTGGGCATACATGGCGGCGCCGCCTACCATCGGATTTTGGGCATAGGCAATGGTGGCGAGCGCAGAAATGGCGACCGTGCCGGCAAGCAAAATGGTGGCGAATTTACGCATGATTTCAATCTCCTCGGGTTATCGTTCCCCTTATTCGGGAACGCAAGGAGATACGCGATAGAAAATTCCGGAGTTTCGTCCTCTCCGCAAAAAAATTGTGTCGCTGAAATTTTCCCGGCGCGGATCGACAGCCACCAACAAGCTTTGCAGGCGTTTAAATCGCGGAAGATAGATTTTAGGTCTGCTTCCGGAGATGAGAAGCGGTCAGATGCTCTTCAGATCGCCCGCTGCGACCACCGGTCCAGTCGGCTGGCCGGTCGGTGAACCGCCGGCAGGCTCAACGCTGACCGCGAGCACGGCGCCTTGCGCCAATTTCTCCTGGACGGCGGGCGGGATGGCCAAATGCGCGGTCGCACCAGCCGGGATGACGCCCATCGACACCGGCGCCTTCTTGCCTTCGATCATCCACAATTCGAAGTCCTTGCCGGCGGCCCGCTCGCCGGAAACGTGGGAAAGACCGACCTCGTGACGGGCGGCATCGTAGACGACGAGATATTTGACGTCGCTGCCCTCGGCCGCCAGCGAGGCGACAAGCCGCGTCTGCGGCGGTTCGGTGGACGGGCGGAAGTAAGGCACGGCGATGTAGATCGCCAGCGCCGCAATGGCGGCGGCGGCAAGACCGCGCCAGAAGCCAAGGCTCGACCACAGGCCGGCGCGCGGCTCTGCAGCGAACAGCCGGCGGTCCAATGCTTCCTTGACCCTGATCGGAGGCTCTGTCTCCGGATAGGCGGCGGCCATCGGCGAAAGATGCGCCTCCCAGGCATCGACAAGGCGCGCGAAGGCGGCGTCCGCATCGATGCGGCGCGACGCGATCTCGCGTTCATCGGCGGCTAGAACGCCAAGAACGTATTCGGCGGCGAACAGGTCGTCGCCCCCACGTTCCGGTCCATTGTCGTCAGCCAGCGTCATCTTTCCAGGCATTCTCTCAGTTTCAACAGGCTGCGACGCAGCCAGGTCCGCATCGTGTTCAGCGGTACGCCATAGCGCTCCGCCAGCTCGGCATAGCTTTTGCCATTCAGATAGGCGCCCCGGACGGCCGCCGCCCGGTCCTTCTCCAATTCCTCGAGACAATGGTAGATGCGTCCGGACTCACCGCCCGCCACGGCCATGGCCTCCGGCCCCGGCGCCGGATCGGCCACGTCGAGCGCGGCATCGATATAGGCGGCAGGCTCTCGCCGCGCTCTGATCCGATCGATCGCATGATTGCGCGCAATGGCCACCAGCCAGGAGATCGGGCTTAGATCCGAAACGGCGAAACGGTCCGCCTTCGTCCATATTTTGACGAAGACCTCCTGAAGCGCCTCTTCTGCATCTCCCCGGTCCTTCAATACACGAAGGCAGACGCCGAAAAGTTTCGCGCTGGTCTGCCGGTAGAGCAGATCGAACGCGGCCCGGTCCTTCATCGAGGTCCGGACAATCAGATTGCTGATGTCCTGCGGCGTCATCGGCCGCCAAATTAGGCGATTGCAATGTATTTGCAACGACTGAAATGGTCTGGCCGCACCGGCAGCGCCAGCGTCGATTGCCAAGGAAATCGCCGCCCGCTAGCTTGCCATGAGCGGGAGGGCGACCATGTCGATTGAGCGGGTTCTGTGGGAGCATGACGCAACAGGCCAGGCCGCACTCGTACACAAGGGAGAGATCACACCGCAAGATCTCGTCGATGCGGCGATCGCTCGGGCCGAGGCCACCCGGCCGGAGATCAACGCCATCGCCGAACCGCTTTATGAGGCGGCGCGGGCGCGGGCGAAAACCGTCGACCACAAGCTGCCGCTTGCCGGAGTGCCCTTTGCGCTGAAGGACCTCGGCATCGCCATGAACGGTGTGCCGACGCATGGCGGCAGCCGCATCCCAGCCTACACCCCCGATTTCAACTCGGTGATGACGGAACGCTATCTGGCCGCCGGCCTGGTCCCGATCGCCACCAGCACCGCACCCGAACACGGGCTGAGGCTGGTGACCGAGTCGGTGGCTTACGGCGTCACCCGCAATCCATGGGACACCGCTCACACGACCGGCGGTTCCTCGGGCGGCGCGGCTGCGCTGGTCGCGGCCGGCGTCGTGCCGGTGGCGCACGCCTCGGATGGCGGCGGCTCGATCAGGGTGCCTGCGGCCTGTACCGGGCTGGTCGGGTTGAAAACCTCGCGCGGCCGCGTGCCCTTGACGCCGCTCGTCACTGAAAGCTGGTACGGCTTTGTCGTCGACCATGCGTTGGCCCGCTCGGTGCGCGATACGGCCCTGCTGCTCGACCTGACCCACGGGCCCGAACCGCTGTCGCCCTACGCGGCACCGTCGCCGAACGGCAGTTTCACTGCGGCCGCCGGGCGCGATCCGGGCAAGCTCAAGCTCGCCTTCTACCGAAAATCGCCGCTCGGCCTGCCGATTTCGGACGAGACGTTGAAAGCTCTGGATGCGGCGATTGCGCTGGCGCGCGAAGGCGGGCACAGCGTCGAGGAGATCGACCTGCCCTATATCGACCGCGATTTCATCGCCGATTTCGCCAGAACCGTCGCCGCGGCGGTGGCCGGCACGATGCGTGGCGAGGCCTTGCGCGTCGGCCGCTCCATCTCAGGCGATATCGAACGCGCCACGCGCGTGATGAGCCGGTTCGGTGAAATCCTCTCGGCCGGCGAAATCTATGCCGGCCTGCAGCGGCTGCACGCAACCTCGCGCCGCCTTATCACCGAAACCGCGCACTATGATGCAGTGCTGATGCCTGTCATCGCGCACCCGCCGCTCGCCTGCGGCACCATGGACCCGAAAGGCGCCGACGAATTCATCGAGAATGTCCTGGACAGACTGCGCCTCGCCGGCCTGCTGAAGTTCAAGCCGCTATTCGGCCAGCTGATGGACAAGAGCCTTTGGTTCACCCACTGGCCGGCGATCCAGAACGTCAGCGGGCAACCGTCGATCACGCTGCCGGTTTACGTGACCGATGCCGGCCTGCCGCTCGGCGTCCAGGCCGCCGGCCGCCCCGGTGACGAGGAGACGCTTTTGTCGTTCGCCGCGCAGATGGAAAAGATCTCGGGATGGCTGGGCCGGCGGGCGCCGCTGCAGGTGCCGGCATAGGCGGTGATTTGATCGATCGTGACAGCAAAGCCGTTTGCCCCCTCGTCCAATTCCCGCTAAGACGCCGCCGTTCATGCCAAGCTGGGAACCACGCCGATGACGGATGTCGCCGCCACCGCCGAAATGCAGGCCGCGCTGCTTTCAAGGGCGCTGCCCTATATGCAGCGCTACGAGAACAAGACGGTCGTGGTGAAATATGGCGGCCACGCGATGGGCGACATCGCGCTCGGCAAAGCCTTCGCCCGCGACATCGCACTGCTCAAGCAATCCGGCGTCAACCCGATCGTCGTGCATGGCGGCGGGCCGCAGATCGGCGCCATGCTCAGCAAGATGGGCATCGAATCCAAATTCGAGGGCGGCTTGCGTGTCACCGACCAGAAGACCGTCGAGATTGTCGAGATGGTGCTGGCCGGGTCGATCAACAAGGAAATCGTCGCGCTGATCAATGCCGAGGGCGAGTGGGCGATCGGCCTGTGCGGCAAGGACGGCAACATGGTGTTTGCCGAAAAGGCGCGCAAGACCATGATCGATCCTGATTCCAACATCGAGCGGGTGCTCGACCTGGGCTTCGTCGGTGAACCGGTCGAGGTCGACCGCACATTGCTCGACCTCCTGGCGCGGTCCGAAATGATCCCGGTGCTGGCGCCGGTGGCGCCCGGCCGCGACGGCCATACCTACAACATCAACGCCGACACTTTTGCCGGCGCCATCGCCGGCGCCTGCCAGGCGACGCGCCTGCTGTTTCTCACCGACGTGCCCGGCGTGCTCGACAAGGATAAGAAGCTGATCGACGAGTTGACCGTGGCCGAGGCCAAGGCCCTGATCAAGGACGGAACGGTCTCGGGCGGCATGATCCCCAAGGTTGAAACCTGCATCGAGGCAATCGAGCGCGGCGTCGCTGGCGTCGTCATCCTCAACGGCAAGACGCCGCATGCGGTGCTGCTCGAGCTGTTCACCGAACACGGCGCCGGCACGCTGATCGTGCCGTGAGTGGCCTCAGTCTGTTCAACGCCGCGACAGACCGGAAGACCATCCGATCACCATCGCAGCGCTTGTCGAGACAGGCGGGCGGGCGAACGGTCGACTAGGTAGTCTCCGCCTTCGTCGCTCGCCGCCAATCGATCATCCGGGCTGAGGAAGGCGCGCGATGACCTTTATCTCAAAATCGAAGCCCGCCAGCCAATTCACCCCCACCGCGGTCCAGTTCGGGTAGGGCGGTTCACCGATCGCCCTAAGTCGAACGGCGTCAATCGCCTCCCACTGTTTGGCCGGGTCGGTGTGGAACGTGGTCACGTCAACAATGTCGTCAAACGTGCAACCGGCGGCCTTCAGCACCGCCGCGAGATTGTCGAAGGCAAGCTGGACCTGCTTTTCGAAGGCTGGCTCCGGCGATCCGTCCTCGCGGCTGCCGACTTGGCCCGAGACGAACAGAAAGCCGCCTGAGCGGATCGCCGCCGAATAGCGATTGACTTCGTAGAGGGCCTGCCGACCGGCAGGGAAGATCGCATCGCGTTTGGTCATTGTTTCACTCCAATCAGACAAGGCAGGCCGGTCCCGACCATCGCGATGTGGCTTCTCCGAGAAGGTGAGAGCCGCCCGCAAGACTTCGGGGTTTTGGATCGCTGCGTTCCATTTTCCGGGGCGGTCGCTGATATCCGTCCCGTATCCCGAAGTGGGTACATACATTCCGTATGTCAATATACATACGTTGCGTATGCTTGTTAAAAGATTGCCCGAGCCGGTCAGGCGCGCGACGAAATCGTGGTCGCAGGCGGTGTCAGCCTGCGCGCCGGGTGCGCGACCACCATCGATTCCTCTTCCTCGTCCTGCGGCGCGCCCCAGAATTCGGCGAGCGTCGGGCCATTCTTCAGGCGGCGGTCGCGAACCAGAAAGCCCCAGACTTCGCGGAACCAGACGCGGCGGCCCATTTTGGTGTACCAGCGCATCGAATGCCGTTGCTCCGGATCCTTGTGGAACAGGATGCGCGCCAAGGCCTTGGGCCGCGACTGCACGGCCAGTTCGATCAGCTTGACGGCGAAGAACAACATCCACGGCTTGAGGCGGGTCATCTGCAGCACCTGGTGCTTGTAGTCCCACAGGCGGGCGTCCAGCTGGATCACCTTGCGATCCCTGGCAATCCTGAAGAACGGCGTCCAGCGGTGCGGCGTCACATAGAGCGCCTGGATCTGGTCGGGGTCATAAGCGATCAGCTGGCGGAAGCCGCGCCAGAGGTCGCGGAAACTTTCGTCCTCGAAACCGGCCACCCAGGTCGCCATCGACAAGATGCCGTTGAGGCGCAGCAGCCGTATCGCCTCGCGGTCGGATGAGGTGCTGCCGCCCTTGCGGATCAACTGGAGCGTCTGCTCGTCGGTATTTTCCATGCCAAGCAGCCAGCGGATGACGCCGGCCTTGCGATAGAGATGCAGGCTGTCGGCGTCGCGGACGATGTCGTCGGCGCGGGTGGAGCCGACGATCAGCACCGGCACATTCTCGGCGATCATCGCATCGAGAAAGGCGCGCCAGGCTTTTTTGGACGAGGTCGGGTTCTCGTCGGCAAGGTTGATCAGCTCGACGCGGTGCTCGCGGTATAGCCAGGCAATCTCCCGCGCGAACTTCACGGGGTCGCGGTGCCGCCAGCGCGTCCAGAACCCCGGCTGGCCGCAATAGTTGCACAGATGCGGACAGCCTCGCGAGAACTGCATGACCACCGCACGCTTGCCTCCCCAATAGCTATAGCGAGTGATATCGATCAGTTCCCAGCCGATGCGGTAGTCGTCGAGATTGGCGATCGTCCTTGCCGGCTTGGTGGCAAAAGGCCGGCGCAAATCGTCGCGAAAGGCGATGCCCGCCACATCCGACAGCGGCTGCGTTTTTCAAGCGCTTCGACCAGCGCGACGATGGTCGCCTCCCCCTCGCCACGAACGATGAAGTCGAAGGCCTCCGTTTCGGCCAGTATGTCGCGCCAGTGATAGGTCGGAAACACGCCGCCATAAATCAGGATTGTCGCCAGGTCGATGTGTTTGACCATGCCGGCGATCAGTAGGGCTGTCGGATGCGCAGAGGTCGAGCCGGAATGGCCGATCAGAATACAGTCGGGATGATCGCTCAAGGCGTCCCGGACCAGCGTGGCAAGCGGCATCGGCCCGAATTCGGCGTCCACAAGTCGCACTTGATGTCCCGCGTCGATCAGCGGACCGCCCAGTGCCAGCAAACCGAGCGGCGGCAGATGGTCGTCCGGCACACGGCTGCCGATGGCCGTATGTGGCGGGTTGATCAGGACGATTTTCATGGCGGACCTTATGCAATGGCGGTCCGCATGTCGTAGTCGGCGATCTAGCGCTGGAGATTGGCTCGCTTCAGCAGTTTGTGTGCAGCTTTTCCGCAGAAATGCCTACCGTCTGAGATGTGCAAGCGGGACATGGCCCGGCCCCTTGATGTTCTGCAGCACAAGCTGGGTGTGGACGTCGCGCACGCCTTCGAGCCGCATCAGCCGGTGCATGACGAAGGCATTGAGCTCGTCGACCGACGGCACCATCACATGCAACAGGAAATCATGATCGCCGGTCATGGTCCAGCATGAGGACACCTCGTCCATCCGCTGGACGGCGGCGATGAAGCTTTCGGGCGAGCCGTCGCTGTGGCTGGTCAGGCGCACCTGGATGAACACCTCGACCATCAGCCCGACGGCGCGACGGCTGAGCACCGCGGCGAAGCCCTTGATGATGCCCGCCTGCTGAAGCGCCTCGAAGCGCCGCGCGCAAGGTGTCGTCGACAGGCCGATCTCCTGCGCCAGTTCGGATACCGGCTTGCGCCCGTCGCGCTGCAGGCTGTCGAGCATCTTGATCTCGAATTCGTCAAACTGAGGCATTTTCACTCTCCCAAAGCTCGATCGTGGAGTCTTTTACCTCCAACCCCGCATTTGAGCCACCATCAAAGCTGATTTGCGTCGCGCCATCCGGCTAGAATTTCCGACGATCCGCTGATCATGATTTCCAGGGAGAGCAAGCCATGACGATGAACGTTGCCGACTACGCCCGCGAATGCGCGGCGCGAGGCCTTCGCGGCGATTATTCGGTCTGCCGTGCCGATTTCACCGTGGCGCAGGGCCACAATTATAGCGACGAAGAACAGGCGGTGTGGCGCACGCTGTGCGACCGCCAGACGAAGCTGACCAGGAAGCTCGCCCACCATTCCTATCTCGATGGCGTTGCGGCGCTCGGCCTTCTCGACAAGATCCCGGATTTCGGTGAGGTCAGCGAGAAGCTGCGCAAGCTCACCGGCTGGGAGATCGTCGCCGTGCCGGGGCTCATTCCCGCCCAGCCGTTCTTCGACCACCTCGCCAACCGTCGCTTCCCGGTCACCAACTGGCTGCGAACCCAAAAGGAGCTCGACTACATTGTCGAGCCCGACATGTTCCACGATTTCTTCGGTCACGTGCCGATCCTGACGCAGCCGGTCTTTGCCGACTTCATGCAGATGTATGGCAAGAAGGCCGACAGCGTGATTGCGGTCGGCGGCGACGAGATGATCACCAGGCTTTACTGGTACACCGTCGAATACGGGCTGATACGCGAGCCGGGCCAGCCGCTGAAGGCTTTCGGCGCCGGGCTGATGTCATCCTTCACCGAGCTTCAGTTCGCGGTCAAAGGCGGCGAGGCGCACCATGTCGCCTTCGACCTGGAAACCGTAATGCGCACCGGCTACGAGATCGACAAGTTCCAGCGTGCCTATTTCGTGCTGCCGTCGTTCGACGTGCTGCGTGATGCTTTCGAGACCGCCGATCTTGCGGCGATCGTGGCGCGCCGCAAAGGCGAGCCGGCGCTCGACCCGGCGAGCCTATAGGCTGTCGGCTGTTTCCAGGGCCTCGGATTTCAGCCGGGCAAGCTGGTCGCGCTGAAGGTCGAGCGACGCGGTGACGAAGCGCAGGATCGTGGCCAGCTCGGTGTCGCTGAATGTGGCGATCACCTTTTCTCCCTCCTGCGCGATCGCACCATAATAGCGCGCCGATAGTTCTCGCGTGAGTTCCGTCGCCTCTATGACCACCTTGCGCCTGTCCTCGAGGCTGCGCGTTCGTGTCAGCAGGCCGCGCGCCTCCAGCCGGTCGATCAGCGCGGTGACTGCGGCCGGCGTCAACCCTGTTGCGGCCGCGACCTCGCCAGCCGATTGCGGGCCGCCATAGAGCAGCGCCAGGCAATGGCGTTCCGCCGTACTCAGCTCAAGCCTATCGCCTACTGCCTCGTCATAAGCCTGCGTCGCGTCTTGCCAGCCCATAATGGCAAGGCTGATGGCCGTCTTCATGTCGGCCCGATTCATGCTTGACGAGTTTATTTCGATCATCTAACTATCAATTTGCCTAACATTACGGCCATTATAGTAATACGCTGCGTCGGGCGCAAGGCACGGCCTGTCGCAGCACGCAAGGAGTGGACAAGGAACCAGAACCAGACGCGCGGCCCACTCACACCGGCCGAAGAATTCAAATACGCCAAGCTGGCGATGGAATGGTATGGCTGGGGTTCTCCCATTGGCCTTGGTATTGCACTGGTCGCGCTGGCGGCCGCTGCCCTGCTGTTCCGCATCGCCATCTTCGGATTTTGACAGCACTGGCCGCGGCGCGGTTGAATTCTGATAGGGTAGAATTTTTCCAGCACAAGGCTTAGGGCTGAGCTCACGCCGCTTCGGAAATGTCACGATCGATGATCGACAGGTTGCGGCCGCGATGCTTGGCCTCGTAGAGCCGCTGGTCGGCGGCGCGCATCAGCTCCGACACTGCGGCGTCCTCGCCGCAGGTGGTCCCGCCGATACTGACCGTCAGCGGAACGGTTCGTTCGTCGACGGGCCGGAAACGGATACGCTCTACTTCACGGCGGATGCGCTCGGCGACGCGCCTGGCTTCGTGTTCGGTGGCGCCGATCAGAAAGGCGCAGAATTCCTCACCGCCGATGCGGCCAAGGACATCGCCGCTGCGCACGCCACGCTCTATCGCACTTGCGATCAGGAGCAGCGCCTCGTCGCCGATCAGATGGCCGTAGCTGTCGTTGATGGTCTTGAAATGGTCGGCATCGACGATCAGCAATGCCCCGCGATCGGATTTACGCCGAGAGCCGTCGAGGGCGGCAAAGAAACTTTCGCGGTTGAGCATGCCGGTCATGTCGTCGCGGCTCGCCTTTTCCGCCAAGCGCCTGTGGGCGGCCGCGAGCTGGGCATGGGCGCGGGCGAGTTCGCGATGCGCGGTCTTCAACCTTTCGCCCTGCCAGACCGTATAGGCGCCGGCGCCCCAGGCAAGAGCCAGCGGGCATACGGTAGACGTCAACCAGATGGTGCGATTGATCGGAAAACCCATTGCCGGCACGACGATCAGCGTCAGCAAAAGTGAGACGGCGACGGAGGCGAAAGCGATGGCGGCAGACTTTAGAAATATGCGATTCATCGCTTGCTCCCACTGGTCCGTCTTGGTGCCAGCAAGCGCTGAATGTCACCTTTCGGCGATGCTTAAGATTTTAATCACGGCACCATTTTCACCACCCAGGGCGCGCATAGGTTGTGGATAAACCTCCTGTTAGAAAGATCGTTTCGTGCCATAAGGACGGTATGACCACGCTTCCCGACCCCGCCCGCTTTGCCCATGTCACCGACTGGGTGTTCGATCTCGACAACACGCTCTATCCGCACCATTCCAATCTGTTCTCGCAGATCGATGTGAAGATGACCGCCTATGTCGGAGAATTGCTGACGCTGCCGCGCGAGGAAGCACGCAAGCTGCAGAAGGAGCTCTACCGGGAATACGGCACGACACTGAACGGGTTGATGACGCGCCACGGCATCGACCCCGACGACTTTCTCGAGAAGGTCCACGACATCGATTATTCCTGGCTGGTGCCAGATCCCGTCCTCGGCACCGCCATACGCCAGCTTCCCGGCCGCAAATTCATCTTCACCAATGGCGATCGCCGGCATGCCGAACGCACCGCGCGGCAGCTGGGCATTCTCGAGCATTTCGACGACATTTTCGATATCGTCGCAGCCGGGCTGAACCCCAAGCCGGCGCGACAATCCTACGAGAAATTTGCCGAACTCCACGCCGTCACCGGGCAAAATGCGGTGATGTTCGAAGACCTCGCCCGCAACCTGTCGGTGCCGAAATCGCTGGGCATGACCACGGTGCTGGTGGTGCCGCGCAATTTCGAGCCGACCTTCTCGGAAATCTGGGAACGCGACCCGGCCAACGAGGACGACGTGGACTTCGTCACCGACGATCTCGCCGGCTTTCTCACGGCGATCGTCGAAGTCCCCGCTTGAGGCAGTCGGCGCGCTTCAAATTCTTGCTTGCATATCAGAGCTTATAGAAGCGGCTGACGATCCCCCAGGCCTCGTCGGCGGTGTCGACGAAATCGATGATGTCCTGGTCGCCGGGGGTGATCGTACCTTGCTCGGCGAGGAAATCGAGGTCGATCGCCCGTGCCCAGAAAGCCTTGCCGAACAGGATGACCGGCACCCGTTCCATGCGGCCGGTCTGGATCAGGGTCAGCGTCTCGAAGAACTCGTCCATCGTACCGAAGCCGCCGGGAAACACCGCAACGGCCTTGGCACGCATGACGAAATGCATCTTGCGGACCGCGAAATAGTGGAAGTTGAAGCAGAGTTCCGGCGTCACGTAGGCGTTTGGCGCCTGCTCGTGCGGCAGCACGATGTTGAGACCGATCGACGGCGCGCCTACATCGTCGGCGCCGCGATTGCCGGCCTCCATGACGCCAGGCCCGCCGCCGGTCACCACGACGAATTCGCGATAGTACGAAGTGGCCGACTGCTGCGAGCAGAGGCGGGCGAATTTGCGCGCCTCCTCATAGTATTTGCTGTTTTGCTCGAGATTCTTCTTCTGCGTCTCGTTCTTGGCCGCCCAGGCTTCACCGCCGGGCTCGGGGATGCGCGCGCCGCCGAACAGGATGACGGTCGATTGGATGCCGCGCTCGGCCAGGATCATCTCCGGTTTCAGCAGTTCGAGCTGCAGCCTGACCGCGCGCAACTCGCGCCGCGTCATGAAATCGGGGTCGTTCCAGGCCAGCCGATATGTCTCCGCGCGCGTTTGCGGCGTGTCCGGCACGCTTTTCGACCGCTCCAGATCCTCGTCCGAATGCGGTAGCGGCGTCCACCCCGCCTTTTCCATGGGAGTCATATTTGCTTTACCCGTCCAATCATTCACTTGCGCCGTCCCGTGACGCTGCCGCGATTGACCCTCCCCAAGCCTTCACATAGGGTCCGCGCGACTTTCAAACAGGTTAAGGCGCCGGCCCTTAACAGCTTGGTAATGGAGCGAATTCATGTCGAAGCCCGATCTCGCGAGTCTCGAGAAGATCATCGAGAACGCCTTCGAGGAACGCGACACCATTTCGACCGCAACCCGCGGCGAGACGCGCGAGGCCATCCAATCGGCGCTCGACCTGCTCGACCGGGGCGTCGCCCGCGTCGCCGAGCGGCAGGCCGACGGCAAATGGCACGTCAACCAGTGGCTGAAGAAAGCGGTGCTGCTGTCCTTCCGGCTCAACCCGATGGAGATCATCAAGGGTGGTCCCGGTCAGGCGGTATGGTGGGACAAGGTGCCTTCGAAGTTCGACGGCTGGAGCGCCGTCGATTTCGAGAAGGCCGGCTTCCGCGCCGTGCCGTCGTCGATCGTGCGCCGCTCTGCCTATGTCGCGCCGGGCGCCGTGCTGATGCCGTCCTTCGTCAATGTCGGCGCCTATGTCGATAGCGGCACCATGGTCGACACCTGGGCGTCGGTCGGCTCCTGTGCCCAGATCGGCAAGAATGTGCATCTGTCGGGCGGCGTCGGTATCGGCGGCGTGCTGGAGCCGATGCAGGCCGGCCCAACCATCATCGAGGACAATTGCTTCATCGGCGCCCGTTCCGAAGTGGTCGAGGGCTGCATTGTTCGCGAGGGCTCAGTGCTCGGCATGGGTGTCTTCATCGGCCAATCGACCAAGATCGTCGACCGCGCCACCGGCGAGATCTTCTACGGCGAAGTGCCGGCCAATTCCGTCGTCGTCGCCGGCTCACTGCCGGGCAAGCCTTTTCCAAACAACGAGCCCGGCCCCAGCCTCTACTGCGCCGTCATCGTCAAGCGGGTCGACGCAAGAACCCGTTCCAAGACCTCGATCAACGAATTGCTGCGCGATTGATCTCCCGAGAACGGATGCACCGGGTTGACTGACAAACCTCAATTCCTATGGCTTTTCTTCAGCCTTTCTGGGCGGGTGAATCCGAGCGCTTATGTTTTGGCTGGCCTCTTGCCGGTCATCGTTCAACTCTTTCTGCTCTACCAGTTCGCGCGAACGCCGTTAGGCACTGCCGCGAGCCAGTATTGGGCGCTCGCCTTATGGATCGCTGTGTTCGTCTCGACATGGTCGACCTTTGCGCTAACGGCGAAGCGGTTCCATGATTTCGGCAAGCCTGCCTATTACGCATTGATCTCTCTCATTATCGGCTTCGTCCTGCTTTTTATCCTGGCTTTTTTCAAAAGTGACCCAGGTCCCAACCGCTACGGCAAGCGCACCAACGCACCGGCCGAACCCTGAGCGCCAATCGGACATTTCGTCATGCGCTACCGCTCGCTTGATTCGAAACTGATCCTCGAAACCGCCGAACGGCTGGAAGAGCGCGTCGCCGAGCGCTTTCCCGATGCAGGCCTGCGCGGCGTCGCCGCCGAGCTCGTGTCGCTGTCGCGCGATCTGGCAAAGGCAGCCAAGGCGCTGGAGGCGCCGATCTGGTGGCTGCGCGGCCTCATCATCGCCGCTTTCGTCGTCGGAGCGCTGATGTTCCTGTTCGTCGGCACAATCCTGCCGCTCGGCCGCATCTCGGGAAACCACGATGCCTTCCAGTCGGTGCAAGGCATCGAAGCCTCCCTCAACATGATCATCCTCGCCGTGCTGGGCTTCCTGGCCCTGATCCGCTCCGAGGAGCGGATCAGGCGCAAGCGGGTGTTCCGCCAACTCCACGGGCTGCGGTCGCTCATCCACGTCATCGACATGCACCAGCTGACCAAGGATCCGGCAGCACTTTCAGCCAGTTTCAAGCCGACTGCACATTCGC
The DNA here is from genome assembly GCF_040317575.1 of Mesorhizobium sp. M1423. Classification (NCBI taxonomy): domain Bacteria; kingdom Pseudomonadati; phylum Pseudomonadota; class Alphaproteobacteria; order Hyphomicrobiales; family Phyllobacteriaceae; genus Mesorhizobium; species Mesorhizobium sp. M1423. The sequence goes on along the minus strand of NZ_JAMYKU010000020.1, from coordinate 78,911 downwards.
CAGCCCGCATCACCAACGCCGCCGACCTTGCCCGCTATCTCGACTATTGCTCCGAAATGTTGTCGATCACCGGCAAGATCGCCGCGCTGTTTGCCCAGTCGGTCAATGACGCCGTGGTCATCGATGGCGTCAATGACATCGAGAACCTGGCGTCGAACCTGTCGCGAAAGATCTGGCAGAAGATCACGCTGATCGAAACCCCTCATGGGCAGCCGGCACATGCGAAGAAAACCGATCCCGAGCCGGGTCCGCCGCGTCGGCCTGCAGTCCGCAGACGGCCGGGGCCGGCAAGCTAAGACCCGCGAGCCGGCGGCAGATCCGCTAGAGCGGCAGAGCGGGGAGTTCCGAAACCCCGGTTTTGCGCCGGACGCTCTAAGCGAATGTTAATCACCCTGGCCCAGCATGCCGGCGAAAACTGTGTCGACCGGCACGGAGCGCTCGACTGGCAAGCGACCTATCCCTGACCACCAAGGAGCCGCGCAAAACGTGGAGCGCCGCCGCTCGCCTGTTTGCCTGGTTCTCTTCGCCGATGAGATTGGAACCGGAAGCCGTCCGCGCCCGGCTTCTCGACACCACTTTCGACCGCAAATTCGCAGTCTTGTTCGGCACCATCAGCGTTCTGGTGGTTGCGGTCAGCGCCGCACTTGCCACGAAGGATTGGTGGCCCTACGCCTGGATCGCAGCCGACCTGATGCTTTTCGTCGTCCGCGTTCTGCTGATGCGGGAATGCGAGCAGGCCCGCAGGCGCGGCTCGAAAGGGCCGCTGGCGGGCCTGATGGCAGCCAGCGGTGTATGGTCGGTCGTTTTCGGCCTCGGCTGCTATGGCTGTGTTGCCAGCGGGAATATGGCGCTTTCCGTACTTGCCGCCTTGAATGTCGCAGGTGTCGTTGGCGTGGTGTCGTCACGCAATGCGGCCACCCCGCGCTTCGCCATATTCGTCATGTTGGCCGTAAGCCTGCCTTACGTGGTCGGTGCATTGTTTTCCGCAGCGCCCGGAATGCCGATCGTCGGAATTCAAACGCCGTTCTATGTGGCCGGCGTCATCATCGTGCTGCTTCAGAACCACGCAATCAACGCCCGCATGATCCGCGCCGAGCTGGACAATCGCGACCTGGCGATCAAGGACGCGCTGACCGGCCTGCCAAACCGCATCTTCCTGCAGGAAAAATTGCGCGACATGTGCCGCGACCTTGCGGCGCCGGCCGCCAATGGCGGCAAGCCGTTTGCCGTGCTCAGCATGGACCTCGACGGCTTCAAACAGGTCAACGACCGTTTTGGTCATGCGGTCGGCGACGTGCTGCTGCGCAAGGTGGCCGAACGATTGAAGCGCGGCTTCCGGCCGGGGGACGTGGTCTTCCGTATCGGCGGCGACGAATTCGTCATCCTTTTGCCCGCAACCTCGGAGATCGAGGCCACCTATCTGGCAAAGCGGGCCATCGAAAAGGTCTCGGTGCCTTTCGACCTCGGGGTCGGTTCCGCCATCCATGTCGGCTTGAGCGTCGGCAGCGCCTTTGCACCCGCCGACGGCGGCGATCCGGAAATCCTGCTCACCTGTTCCGACCATGCACTCTACGAAGCCAAGCGCACCGGCAAGGGCCGTTATTGGGCGCCTGTGCGGGCTACGATCTGACGGTCGCAGCGACAGCTTCCGGCGGCAAGCAAGGCGATCCGCGCCTCTCCTGCTCGGCCGCGCGCACCAGTGCAGTGACATGCTTCAGCAAAGGCGCCGGCGTGCCGGCCTTTTCGGCCAAACGCAGGACCGCGCCTTGCAGTTCGCCGATCTCCGTCGACCGGCGGCGCCGCAGGTCATCCCACATCGACGAACGCGCGGCCGGATCGATGGCAAGCATCCGCCGCGCCAAGAACTTGAACAGCCCGTCGGGCAGGCGAAGCACTTTCGGCAGCAGTGCGGGACGCAGGCCGGCGATGCGAGCGGGTTCGATGCCTGTCGCCGTCATTGCCGCCGATGCTTCGTCGATCTGACCGACCAGGATCAGCCGCCAGCGGCGATCGGCAAGCTCTGCCGCCAGCGGCAGACCGGAAAGCGCCACCAGCGCGTTGTTGAGGTTGAGCAGCAGCTTGTCCCATAACACCGCGTCGATGTCACCATGCGTCGCGACGGCAAACCCCTCGACATCAAGCAGTTCGTCAAGGCCCGCCGAGCCCTGTTCGATCATCACTTTGCCGCCGCTGGCGCGGTGCAGGCGAAGCGGCAATTCGCCCTCCGGCGATTGGACCACGTTGAACGGCACCATGCCCGCGAGCACCGGCTGGGCGGTGAGATGGGCTCGCAATTTATCGGCATTGTCGACGCCGTTCTGCAGGCTGAGTATCACCACGTCCGGTCGGGCATGGGCGGCAATCAGCCCGGCCATGTCTTGCGTCGCGCCGCTCTTGACCGTTACCAAAATGACATCGGCATCGGAGAATGCTACCGCCGGATCGGCGGTGACCGACAATGCGTCCGGTTTGACAGAACGGTCGCGGCCGTCAGGGTCGGTGATGCGCAATCCAGCTTCTTGCAGGGCCTTCTCGACGCGCGGTCGCGCCAGCAGAAACACCTTTCGCCCGGCAAGTATCAGGCAGCCGCCGGCGTAGCAGCCGATACTGCCGGCACCGGCGATTACGATCGTCTTGCCACGCGTGACCATGCGATGGCCCTGTTCTGGTCGAGAGACCTTGCCGCAATTATACGACATGAAAACCATAATGTCGGCGGCATGGCTGGCCCTCACGTCTGGCCGTGACAGACCTTGCGCTTTCGACTATCGCTTTTGCCCATGATGCTGCCTACCGATCCGGTTAGAAATCTCGCTGCACTCATCCGCTGTGCTTCCGTGACGCCCGCCGAAGGCGGTGCGCTGCGCGCGCTGGAGGCGATGTTGAAGCCGCTCGGCTTTGCGGTCGAGCGACCGGTGTTTTCCGAAGCCGGCACACCGGACATCGAGAACCTTTACGCGCGGCGTTCCGGCAATGGCCCGCATCTGATGTTTGCCGGCCATACCGACGTGGTGCCGGTGGGCGACGAGGCAGCCTGGACGCACCCGCCCTTTGGCGCCGAGATCGCCAATGGCGAGATGTTCGGCCGCGGCGCCGTCGACATGAAGGGCGGCATTGCTTGTTTCGTCGCGGCGGTGGCGCGACATGTCGAGCAGAAGGGCGGCCCGAAGGGGTCGGTCTCGCTGCTGATAACCGGCGATGAGGAAGGCCCGGCGATCAACGGCACGACGAAGCTGCTCGAATGGGCGGCCGCCAAAGGCGAGAAATGGGATGCCTCGATCGTCGGCGAGCCTACCAATCCCGACGCGCTTGGCGATATGATCAAGATCGGCCGGCGCGGCTCGCTATCGGGCACGGTCGTCGTCAACGGCCGCCAGGGCCACGCCGCCTATCCGCAGCTAGCCGACAATCCGGTGCGCGGCCTGGTGACGCTGGTCGACGCCTTGCTGCACCCCGTCTTCGACAACGGAACAAGGGATTTCCAGCCGACGAATCTTGAGGTGACCTCCATCGATGTCGGCAATCCCGCCACCAACGTCATCCCGGCGAAGGCAGCAGCTACCTTCAATATCCGCTTCAACGACACATGGACCGCCGAGACGATCCAGGCCGAGATCCACAACCGCCTCGACCGGGCGGCGAAACGCAAGAAATACCGCGCCGGCAAGAAGACGCCGGTCGACTACGAGATCGTCTGGCGCGACGGGCCGAGCCATGTTTTCCTGACACGCGACGACAGGCTGATCGAGACGCTTGGCGGTTCGGTCAAAGCGGTGACCGGCAGGAAGCCGGCGCTCTCCACCTCCGGCGGCACCTCCGATGCCCGCTTTATCAAGGATTATTGTCCGGTGGTCGAATTCGGCCTGGTCGGCAAGACCATGCACATGGTCGACGAACGTGTGGCGATTGCCGATCTCGAGACGCTGACGCAGATTTATCTGCGCTTCGTTGAAGACTGGTTTGCGCAGGACATATCCTAGTGATGCTTTCAGCGGATGAAACCTATGCTTCGCTTGCCGGCGCCTGGCGGCTGATGCTCGGCAAGGCCGACGGATTTCGCCTGCTCGACCTTTCGGCGGACGGTTTCTGGAACTCCTTTTTTGCCATCGTCGTCGCGGCGCCGGCATTGATCGTCGGCTGGGTCGGCATTGCCAACGAGATCGGCGATCCCGACGCATTCGTCGGCCGTTTCAGCATGTTGATCCGGCTGGCCACCGTCGATATCGGCGCCTGGGTGCTGCCGCTCATCGGCCTGGCCCTGGTCGCGCCGCGGGTCGGCGTCGGCAGCCGTTTCGTCCATTATGTCGTCGCCAGCAACTGGGCCTCGGCGATCATCGCCTGGATGATGCTGCCATCGGCGTTGATCCGGCTTTTCCTGACATCGGCCAACGAAGTCTCCGGGCTGGTGTCGCTGCTGCTGTTCGCGCTGTCAATGGTATTGACCTGGCGGATGACCAACGTTGCCATCGGCAGGGGTGCGGCTGTCGGCAGCGCTGTTTTTGCCGGCATGTTCGTGGCGTCGCTGATCGTCCTGTTCGGCCTGCAGGCGCTGCTCGGTATCAGCGTGCCGGATCAGCCAGGCGTCGGATAATCGACGCCGACTAGAAACAGCCCGTCGGGCGGCGCCACCTGACCGCAGGCCGCACGGTCGCGCGCCTCGAGCGCGGCCTTGAGGTCGGCAATGGCCCAGCCGCCTTCGCCGACACGTTTGAGCGAGCCGACCATCGAGCGCACCTGGTTGTGCAGGAATGACCGCGCCGAAGCGCGGACTTCGATGAAATCGCCCGCCCGGCTGACATCCAGCCGGTCGAGCGTGCGGACCGGGCTGGTGGCTTGGCACTGGGTCGAGCGGAAGGTGGTGAAATCATGCCGGCCAAGCAGCACTTTTGCCGCTTCGTGCATGGCGGCGGCATCGAGCTGCTTCGGTACCCACCAGATCTTGCCCTTGTCGAGCGCTGCTGGCGCGCGGCGGTTGACGATACGGTAGAGATAGTGGCGGCCAATCGCCGAGAAACGCGCATCGAAGCCATCCGGCACGACGGCGGCCTTCAGGATGGCGATGTGCGCCTTGGCCGCTTGCAGATGCGCGTTGACGGCGTCGCGCACCTTGTCGCCGGGCCATGCCTTGACCAGATCGACATGCGCCACCTGAGCGGTCGCATGGACACCGGCATCGGTGCGGCCGGCGGCGCGCAGAGAGACCTGCTCGCCGCAGAACTTCTCGATCGCCTGCTCGATCGCCTGCTGCACCGAAGGCTGATTGGCCTGGCGTTGCCAGCCGGCAAAGAGACTGCCGTCATATTCGATGTCGAGGCGAAAACGCGGCATTCCCGGATCGAGGCGAAATCAGGCGGCGAGGGCTGAGCCGAAGGCCGAGGCGTAGACCAGCCTGCCGGTCTCCGGCGCCTCGCCCCAGGCAAGCGCCTGCAAAGCCTCGCCTTGGTAGTCGCTCTCGAATTTCGCTGCACGGGCGCGGCTGTAGCCGAAGCGGCCATAGTAGGCCGGATCGCCGAGCACCACAGCGAGCGTCTCGCCGGCGGCTTTCAGGCGGATATGGGCCTCGCGGACCAGGGCACCGCCGATGCCGGTGCTGTGGAACGACGGCTCGACTGCCAGCGGCGCCAGCGCGACTGCCGGGAAGCTCTTGCCGCCATTCTGCACGAAGAGCCGTGAAAACAGGATATGGCCGACCACTTGCCCGTCTTCGTCCGCCACCAGTTCGACGACGGCATCACCGCCGGTGACCAGCGCGTCGACCAGTCCGGCCTCCGCCTGCTGGCCGAATGCGTGTTCTTCGACAAGGCGGATCGCCTCGCGGTCCCGCGGCGTCGCCGCGCGTATGGACATCATGCTCATGACAATTTCATCCCTTTTTCGAGCTTGGCCCCGCGCAGAAACTCCTGCGCGGCAATGGGCCTTCCGCCCGCACGTTGAACTTCGACCAGCCTGATCGCGCCTGACCCGCAGGCAACCGTCAGCCGGTCATCGAGAATTCCTCCCGGTTCGCCGGCGCCTTGCGAGAGCGTCGAGCGAAGCAGTTTCAGCCGTTCCATGCGGCCGCCGATTTCGGCCTCGCACCATGCACCGGGAAAGGGCGACAGGCCGCGAATCTGGTTGTGCACGTCGCCGGCAGGTCGCAGCCAGTCTATGCGAGTCTCCGATTTATCGATTTTCTTGGCGTAGGTCACCCCCACCTCCGCCTGTGTGGTAAATGTCAGCGTATTCCGCTCGAGCCGTTCGAGCGCTTGCACCATCAGCGCAGCACCCAGGATCATCAGCCGGTCGTGCAGATCGCCGGCCGTCATGTCGGGTCCAATGGCGCATTTTTCAACCATTGCCACAGGCCCGGTGTCGAGGCCTTCCTCCATCCGCATCACCATCATGCCCGTCTCGGTATCGCCGGCCATGATGGCGCGCTGGATAGGGGCAGCGCCGCGCCAGCGCGGCAATAGCGATGCGTGGCCATTGAGGCAACCGAGCCGCGGCGCCTCGAGAATAGGTTTGGGCAGAAGCAGCCCGTAGGCGACGACCACGGCGACATCGGCGCGCAAGGTGCGGAACGCCTGCTGCTCCGCCTCGCTCTTCAGCGACACCGGCGACCGCACCTCGATGCCAAGCCGCTCCGCCTCACGCTGCACCGGCGACGGCGTCAGCTCGAGCCCGCGCCGGCCTGCGGCGCGCGGCGGCTGCGTGTAGACGGCTGCCAATTCATGCCCTGCCCCGGCGATCGCTCGCAGCGTCTGCACGGAGAATTCGGGCGTACCCATGAAGATGACACGCAGGGGCATTCGTCGACCCCTATCCCACCATCTTGCCCGGCGCCTTGTCCCTGGCGAGCTTCTTGAATTTCTTGACCACCATGTCGCGCTTCAGCTTGGAGATGTGGTCGATGAACAGCACGCCGTTTAGGTGGTCGATCTCATGCTGCAGGCAGGTCGCCATCAGCCCCTCGGCCTCGAGCTCCTGCAGCTTGCCGTCGCGATCGAGATACTTCACCCGCACCGCTGCCGGACGCTCGACCTCGGCATAGTAATCCGGGATCGACAGGCAGCCTTCCTCGTAGACCGAACGCTGGTCGGAGCTGTCGAGGATTTCGGGATTGATGAAGACGTGCGGTGCCGGCGTCTCGTCCTCCTTGGCGAGGTCGATCACCAGCAAGCGCAAGGGTTCGCCGACCTGGATCGCCGCGAGGCCGATGCCGGGCGCGTCATACATGGTGTCCAGCATGTCGCCGGCCAGTTTACGCAAATCACCGTCGACACGCTCGACCGGTTTTGAAACCTGACGCAGGACGGGATCGGGGAGGATGATAAGCGGCTTGATCGACATGGCGTCTCACCTAAGACCTCGCAGGAAAAGCGTCAACCGGGACGCCTTCTGGTCGTTCACGTTTTGATCTGTGCCGCCAGACCGAATCATCTATGCTGTCGGCATGAACGATCTGGCCACCATCCTGTCCGAACCTGTCGCCCGCCTCGGCGCCACCACGATCACGCTCGGCCATGCCCTGGGTTTCGGCGCAATGCTGTTCCTCGGCCTGTTCGTGGCGCTCGTCATTGCGCTCTGGCGATCGGCCAAGGCGCGTGCAATGGCGGCCGCCGAAGCCGCCGACCACGCCCGCGACGCCGAGGTGCGGATGGCCGGCATCTTAGCAAGCCAGGCGGAAATGCAGGGCCGTATGGGCGCTATCGCCGAAGTGTTCGGGGCGCGTCAGGCCGAACTGACCCAGTCGATCGGCCAGCGCCTCGACGCCATGACCGGCCGCCTCGGCCAGACCATGACCGAGCAGACGAGATCGACGCATGAGAGCCTCGCCAAGCTGCAGGAGCGGCTGGCGGTCATCGATATCGCGCAAGGCAACATCCAGTCGCTGGCCGGCCAGGTCGTGCAATTGCAGGCGATCCTTTCCAACAAGCAGACGCGCGGCGCCTTCGGCCAGTCGCGTATGGAAGCCATCGTCGCCGACGGATTGCCCCACGGCGCCTATGAATTCCAGGCGACCTTGTCGAATGGCAGCCGGCCCGACTGCCTGGTGAAGATGCCGAACGGCGCACCGTCGCTTGCCATCGATGCAAAGTTTCCACTCGAGGCCTGGAATGCCATCCGTGCCGCCGAAGGCGCCGACCTGCAGAAGTCCGCCGCTCAGGCTTTCCGCCGCGACATCGAGGTGCATGTCCGGGATATTTCCGAAAAATACCTGATCCAGGGCGAGACGCAGGACACTGCCTTCATGTTCGTGCCCTCGGAATCGGTGTTCGCCGAAATCCACGAGAATTTCGAGGCCGTTGTCCAAAAGGCGCATCGATCGCGGATCGTCATCGTCTCGCCATCGCTTTTGATGCTGTCGATCCAGGTCATCCAGGCGATCCTCAAGGATGCCCGTATGCGCGAGCAGGCGCACCTGATCCAGGGCGAGGTCATCCGGCTGATGGAAGACGTCTCTCGGCTCGACGAGCGGGTGCGCAAATTGCAGACGCATTTCGGTCAATCGGCCAAGGATATCGAGGACATCCTCGTCTCGACATCGAAGGTGACCAGGCGCGGACAAAAGATCGAGGCGCTGGAGTTTGGCGTGCAGCCGGCGGAGGACACTGCTGGGTCGAATGGCAGCGGAGCAAAAGCGGAAAGCAGCGCGCGTGTTGCCGATTCGAAAACCGGGCAGCTGAGGCTAAGGGTCGTCGAAGGCGACGATTGAGAGCTACGCCGGAACCGGAGCCGAGGCTTCGCCCGGTCTGGCGCTACTGCTCCTCGATGATGGTTGTGCCTTCGAATTCCGGCAGCCAATGCAGCGCCGAGCGATGCCAGATCTGCTTTCTCGGCACCAGTTGATCGCGCTGCCATGCCGTGCCGACCCTGATGCCGTAAACCTTCGGTCCCGCGCCCGCCGACGTGGCGTAGAGATGCGAGCCGCACTCACCGCAAAATGCCTGAGCGCGCTTGGCACCACTCGAACCGGTCTTGATGTAGATTTTCGGCGCGCCCTTGGTGATCGTGTAATTGTCCTCGGACGCCGGCACGGTGACGCGAAAGGCCGTTCCGGTTAGCTTCTGACAATCGATGCAGTGACAAATGGTGGTCTTTTCCGGATCGACCTCGGCCTCGTAAGTAATGGCGCCGCAATGACACCCGCCGTCGATTTTCATCTTCGTTCCTCCTGGAGCTTTTGCGCGCAATCATAACCGGGACTGCCCGATGGCGCAGCCATTTTCCTCAGGCCGGCTCCCCTCCGGACGCCGCCAAGGCCTTGCTCCGCCGTTCCCAGGTGCCGGTGGTCTGCGGCTTGACGAACAGGCGCGTGACCTCCGGCATCTCCGCCTTCAGCCGTGTCTCGAGGCGTTCGACGCAGGTCTCTATCTCGGGCGCCGACAAGTGGTCCTCGAACTCGATGCTCAGAGCGGCGACGATCTCCTGAGGCCCCATATGGAGCGTCAGTACGCCATTTGCCCGCTGCACCGCCGGGTCCTGCTGGACAATGGCCAGCACTTTCATTTGCACCTCGGGCGAGGCCGGCTCGCCGAGCAGCAGGCTCTTGCTTTCGCGGGCCAGGAAGATCGCGGTCGCGCCCAGGATCAGCGCGATGCCGATCGACGCGGCGCCGTCGAGCTTCGGCATGTCCAGCAGTTCCGCCGCCAATATGCCGGCGAAGGCGACAACGAGGCCGAGAAGTGCCGCGCTGTCCTCGAAGAGTACGGTGTAGACACTCGGGTCCTTGCTGAGCTGCACCGCCTCGAGCCAGCCGTGGCTGCCTTTTTGGTGGCGGAACTCGTTCAGCGCCACCAGCCAGGAGGTGCCTTCGAACAGGAAGGAAAGGCCAAGTACAGCGTAGTTCACCTTTGCGTTGGCAATCGGCTCCGGCGCCATGATGTGCGTCACGCCTTCGTAGAACGATATGCCGGCGCCCAGTGCAAAGACGAGGAGCGCGACGATGAAGCTCCAGAAATACAGCTCGCGACCATGGCCTAGCGGATGCGTCCGATCGGCCGGCCGGGCGGCGCGGTGCATGCCGTAAAGCAGCAGGCTGCCATTGCCGGTATCGACGAGCGAGTGGACGCCTTCCGAGAGCATTGCCGAGCTGCCCGTGAACAAGGCAGCGGCGAATTTGGTCAGGGCGATCGCAAGATTGCCGGCGAGCGCCGCATAGATCACTTTTTTCGACCCGCCATGCGCCGCCATGGTGTGCTGCCTTGGTTGATGCACCGAGATTAGCGGAGCACGCCCACGCTCCACAGCTCGAACAACGCCCGAAGTGTCGAGTTGTTCAAAAGGGCAGCGCGAGAGGCTATTCGATGACCTCCTCCGTCCAGACCTTGAAGCCAGCCAGCGCGCCCGGTCCAAAAATGTGGGTGAGTGGGACATCGGCGGCATCGCGTCCGGAGGCAATCAGGATGCGGCCGATGCGCGGCGCGTTGTTGCGCGGGTCGAACGCGTGCCAGCGGCCGCCGAGATAAACCTCCATCCAGGCGGCGAAATCCATGTCCGACCACGGCTTTGGCAGGCCGATATCGCTGATATAACCGGTGCAGTAGCGGGTCGGGATGTTCAGGGCGCGGCAGAAGGCGACTGCGAGGTGGGCAAAGTCGCGGCACACACCACTCTGCTCGCGATAGGCTTCGGCTGCGGTGCGTGTCGGCCGTGCATTGAAATAGTTGAAGACGATATGGTTATGGACGAAGTCGCAGACCGCCTGGACGCGCGGAATGCCGAGCGGGGTGTTGCCGAACAGCCGCCACGCTTCGTTCGCCAGCACATCGCTCTCGCAATAGCGGCTGGGTAGCAGGAACAGCAGCGTCTCCGACGGCAGATCGCGCACCTCGTGCTGCCAGGCCGTCAGGTCGCGCGCCTCGAAGGAGCCGGGGTCGCGGATCACCGCGTCCGTGCCGAACGCAAAGCGCCCGGCCGGCGCAACAAGACGGTTGCACCAATTGCCGAAACTGTCGCGGTAGCTTTCGATCGGCACCGGCGGGTTCGACGTCAGGAAGTCCGGCCGCTCGAGATCGGATGCGCGCGAATAATGGACGTTTAGCATCGCGATCAGCGGTGTTTCCTGCGGGAAGTCGAAGCTCATCTGGCAACCGATGTGGATTCGCATTGTCGTCCTGACCGGCCTGCCCGATCATCAGCCGGCGAAACGCAGGGCTGATGCTGCAGTGCGAAGAAGACCATCGCACGGACCGCCGCGGTTTACGAGGGAATTAGAAAACCAGTTGACAGCCATCGGCCAAGGCGCTCGCATGGCAACGGCCTCTTGCAGTCGAACGTTTCTCTTGTTTCACTTCGCCAGACGTCAACCGGAGGAACGAATCATGGCTAAAGGTGCGATGAAGGCAGGCAAGGAAGCCCGCAAACCGAAGAAGGACGCGAAGAAACCCGCTCCGGCGCCGGCCCTGAAGGCACCGCCGGTGAAGGCGATGAAGCTCAAGGACAAGTAGGGCCGCGACTACCGTTTTGGCTTATTTCCACCGGCCGCAAATGCGGCCGGTGTTATTGTTCATTAAGCGCACGAGCATCCCATATGGATGCAGCGAAGATAGTTTTTGCGCTTTTCAAGAAATCGGCCGGGAGCCATCGAAACGGAGCGTTCCGATGTCGTGGATTTTCCTGTTCTTCGCCGGCCTGTTCGAAATCGGCTGGGCGATCGGCCTCAAATACACCGACGGATTCTCGAAGCCGCTGCCGATCGTCCTGACGGTAGCCTCGATGATCGTCAGCCTGACCTTGCTCGGCCTGGCGCTGAAGGCACTGCCGGTCGGCACCGCCTATGCGGTGTGGACCGGCATCGGCACCGTCGGCACGGCACTACTCGGGATATGGCTGCTCGGCGAGCCGGCGACCGCGATCAGGCTGGCCTGCATCGCGCTTATCGTCTGCGGCATTATGGGACTGAAGCTCGCGGCTTAGCCGATTCCGACAGACCAACGCGTTCGGGGCCGCTGCAAGGCGGCCCTGATTCTTGCGTTCAGCTGATCAGCGCCGGAAGGCGCTATCGCGCGGAGAAGCCAGGCGGCGTCCTGCCGGTGCGCTGCTTGCGCGCCGCATAGCGTGCGTCACGCTTGGCCTTGCGTTCGGCCTCGTCGGCAAGAAAACGGGCGATGCGCTCGTTCTCTTCAGCTTCCCGGATCTTCGCTTCGGCCTGTGCGGCTTCTTCCGCGGCGATGCGTGCTGCTTCGGCAGCTGCCTCGCGCTCGGCCTTTTCGGCCGCTTCGCGCGCCAGTTTTTCCTGCTTCAGCCTGGCCTTTTCGGCCTCGCGTATAGCGCGGGCCTCGAGGATCGCCTTGCGCTCGGCCTGTCGTGCCAGCACCGCAGGATCATCTGCCGCCGGCTTTGACTTGAAGCGCTCCAGAAGCGCCTTCTTTGCCTCGTTTGCGGCATTGCGCCGCTCGAAAACGTCTTTTTCCCTGTAGATAGCCAAGTCCACTTCCCTGGAGTCAATTTGCGAGGCTTACATACGCGTGAAAACCGAGAGTTCAAGCGCCAAAACGGTATGCCAGCCATGAAATTCTGATCTGTTGCAACCGGGAGACGCCATTTCGATCGAATTCGCTGAAAGCCACCCGCACTGTTCACCATCCAGGCCTCTGGCGGCGCAGCGGACTGATCGCTACCTGTAGCGCCAAGACAAAACGCTAGGATGACACCACTATGGAACTCGGTCTCTACACCTTCGCTGACGTCAGCCCGGAACCGGGTCCCGGTGCGATCGGTGCGCATGAGCGGCTGCGCAACCTGATCGAGGAGATCGAGCTCGCCGATCAGGTCGGGCTGGACGTCTTTGGTCTCGGCGAGCACCACCGTCCCGACTATGCTGCCTCCGCTCCGGTGGTGGCGCTGGCGGCGGCTGCCGAACGAACCAAGCGCATAAGGCTGACCAGCGCGGTCACCGTTTTGTCCTCCGACGATCCGGTGCGCGTCTTTCAGCAGTTTGCCACCCTCGATCTTCTGTCCGGCGGCCGGGCCGAGATCATGGCCGGGCGCGGCTCGTTCATCGAATCCTTTCCGCTGTTCGGCTATAATCTCGAAGACTATGACGAGCTCTTTGCCGAGAAGCTCGACCTGCTGCTCGCCATCCGTGATCATGTCAAGGTGACCTGGTCGGGCAGTCTGCGCGCGCCGATCAACGATCGCGGCGTCTATCCCCGGCCCTTTCAGGACAAATTGCCGATCTGGATCGCGATCGGTGGTACGCCGCAATCGGCGGCGCGGGCTGGCGTACTCGGGTTGCCGCTGGCTCTGGCGATCATCGGCGGCGAACCGGCGCGGTTTGCACCACTGTTCGACATCTACAGGGATGCAGCCAGGCGGGCCGGCAGCGATCCGGCGAGCCTTGCTACCAGCCTCAACGTGCACGGCTTCATCGCCGACACCGCCGACCAGGCAGCCGACGATTTCTACAGGCCGCAGGCCGAAGTGATGAACCGCATCGGCCGCGAGCGCGGCTGGGGGCCGACGTCGCGGGCTCATTTCGACCAATCGCGCGGCCCGAACGGCGCCCTGTTCGTCGGCAATCCAGAACAGGTGGCGCACAAGATCATTGCCCAGCACAGGATATTCGGCAACGACCGCTTCCTGCTGCAAATGGCGATCGGCACCATGCCGCACGCCAAGGTCATGAAGGCTATCGAACTCTACGGCACCAACGTGGCGCCGATCGTGCGCCGGGAAACTGCGAAGGCCGTCGCCGCGGCAGCGCCGGTTGCCTGATTCACCAGCAAAGCCGCGAGGCGGCCTTGCCGGTGACGCCGGCTAACGGAACCTTGAAGCCGCAGAGGCGTTTTCGCCAACGGTCTACACCAATCGCGGTGTGCCGCCGAGGGTCAGAATGAAGGCCGAACCCGCCGCTTCGGGCGCAAGCGCTGCCGAAAGCCCGGATTCGCGCGTCGAGGCGCGGGCGGATGCGCATCTGATGCGTTCGCTGCTCGTCGGCATCTTCATCCTCATGGCGATCTACGCGCTTTACTTCGCCCGCGCCTTCTTCATGCCGGTCATTCTGGCTTTTCTGCTGGCGCTGACGCTGACGCCGATCGTTCGCTTCCTGCGCAAGCATGGCATGCCCGATGTCATTTCGGCGACACTGCTGGTGCTGCTTTCGTTTTGCCTCGTCGCCGTCGCGGGATATCTGCTCAGCGGCCCGGTCATCGACCTCATCAACAACACCTCGACGATCGGCCAGCAGCTTACCGAACGTCTGGCACAACTGCGCCGTCCGTTCGAACGGATCGTGGAGATTTCGCGCCAGATCGAGGGCCTGACACAGACGTCCCAGGAGCCGGGCGTTCAGAGGGTGGCGATGGCGCCATCGGGTATTCTCTCGCAGGCCGCCGGCAATGTGCTGTCGGCCGGCGCCAGCGTCACCATCGTCTTCGTCCTGTCGCTGTTCCTGCTCGCCTCGGGCACGATGTTCTATGAAAAGATCGTCCAGTCCTTCCCCAGTCTAAGCGAAAAGAAGCGGGCGCTGCGCGTAGTCTATGACGTCGAGCGTGAAATCTCGCACTATCTGCTTACTGTCACGGTCATCAATACATGTCTCGGCGTGGTCATCGGGCTCGGCCTGTGGGCACTCGGCGTGCCCAACGCGCAGGTCTGGGGCGCGGCAGCGGCCTTGCTCAATTTCCTGCCCTATATCGGGGCGCTGACCACCATCACGCTGGTCACGATCATCGCGCTGATCAGCTTCGACACGATTTCCTATGCGCTGCTGGCGCCGGCCTTCGTCCTCTTATGCGACGTCGTCGAAGGCCAGTTCGTGACGCCGACGGTGGTCGGCCGCCGTCTCGAAATCAACGCCGTGGCGATCCTGATCGCCATCGCCTTCTGGTCGTGGCTATGGGGTTTCGTCGGCGCGCTGATGGCGGTGCCGCTGCTGGTCGTCATCAAGGTATTCTGCGATCATTTCGACGGTCTCAGCCATGTCGGCAATTTCCTCGCGGCGCAGCACACGGCGGTAATCGAGAATGAAGAGATTTCCGAGCCAAAAAGGTAGCGGCTTAAGAGCCCAAAAGCGTCACTGATTGGTGTGCATATCAACGACCTTGCATCGGTTGCACATCCGTCGGGCGCACAGCGCTCTATCAACATTTTGAATTTGCCGCCCCGGCAACGGCTTCCTACATCCGTCCGGTCCACAGGAATCCCCGCCGATGACCGCTCTTTCCGTTCTCGACCTGTCGCCGATCGTCGAAGGCAGCAATGCTTCGCAGTCGCTCGCCAATTCGCTCGATCTCGCCCGTCATGCCGAGCGGCTGGGATATAAGCGCTACTGGCTGGCTGAGCATCACAACATGCCAGGCATCGCCAGCGCCGCCACCTCGGTGGTCATTGCCCATGTGGCCGGAGGTACCCGTACGATACGCGTCGGCGCCGGCGGCGTCATGCTGCCCAATCATTCGCCACTTGTCATCGCCGAGCAATTCGGCACGCTCAACGCTCTGCATCCCGGCCGCATCGATCTCGGCCTCGGCCGGGCGCCCGGCACCGACATGCCCACGGCACGGGCGCTGCGCCGCAACCTCGACGCTGGCGCCGACAATTTCCCGCAGGACGTCGTCGAGCTGATCGGTTACTTCCAGCCAGCCGAAGACGGCCAACGCATCCGCGCGGTGCCCGGCGAAGGCGAAAAGGTGCCGATCTGGATTCTCGGCTCCAGCCTCTACGGCGCGCAGCTTGCTGCCACGCTCGGCCTGCCCTACGCCTTCGCTTCGCATTTTGCGCCGGCCGAGCTCGACCATGCGCTGGAGATCTACCGCTCGCGCTTCCAGCCTTCGGAGCAGCTCGACAAGCCCTATGTGATGCTCGGCCTCAATGTCTTCGCTGCTCCTTCCGATGCCGAGGCGCGGCTGTTGTTCACCTCGCTGCAGCAGGCCTTCGTCAATCTGCGCACCGGCCGGCCCGGCCGATTGCCGCCGCCGGTCGAAGGATATGAGCGCGACCTCGATCCAATGGCCAAGACCATGCTCGGCCAGGCGCTTTCCTGCGCCGTCGTCGGCTCCCCCGAAACGGTCAGGCAAGGCATCGAGGCATTCGTGCGCCGCACCGGCGCCGACGAACTGATGGTCACAGCGCAGATTTTCGACCATGCGGCGCGGGTGCGCTCGTTCGAGATACTGACCGACGCCCACAAATCGCTGTCGGAAGCTGCCTGAGAGCTGGTTCGCCACTTGGCACTGTTGCGGGCAAGGCCGGCCTTAGGCAGGGAACATCGCGAACAGGTGTGCGAAGACATCGCGAACAGTTCGCGCGCTTTACGCGGAGAGTTTTCGATCCGTCATGCTCGTCTGTTAGACGGAAACGCGGCGTCTACTAAATGACGATCACCTTGGTGCCGATTGTGGAGCGGTTGTAGAGATCGATGATGTCCTGGTTCATGAGGCGAATGCAGCCCGCCGACACAGCTTTGCCGATGGACCACCATTCAGGGCTACCGTGCAGACGATATCCAGTGTCACCTTTCTCGTTGAAAAGATAGAGCGCCCGCGCCCCGAGCGGGTTCATGAGTCCGCCCTCCATATGAGCCGGTATGATGCGGCCCCGCTTCTGCTCGCGCACAATCATCGCAGACGGCGCGCTCCAATCCGGCCATTCGCGCTTCCTCGCAACGTGAGCAATGCCATGCCACTCGAAGCCCGCCTTGCCAACGCCGATTCCGTAGCGCAGCGCCTGACCGTCTCCCAACACGTAGTAGAGGAACTTCGCTCCTGTATCGACAATGATGGTGCCAGGCGCCTCTTCAGTCGCATAAGGCACTGTCTGCCGATGGAACTTTTGGTCAACCTTGTAGATCGGAACCGGCGGAACGCGAAAACCGGCGTCGGTGAGGCCGCCATAGGCCGAGGGGAAAGTCTTTAATGCGCCGCCGGTGGTGCAGCCGAAGAATGCGACCATCCCAGCAAGTACCAGCCCGATTAGGATCGATTTCACGCACATGACTCAAGCCGGCGCCCGTGTAGGCGATCAGCCGCATCTCGTCATATTCCTAATCCGACATGCTTCGATTGCCAAGATTTTCCTGCTTGTCGGCGGGCTGATTGTTGCCCACTTGGCTCGATCGGCGCCGCGTCCTTCAATTGCTCGGTTTTCGAACGACGAACGCCCGTAGCGGCTGCGAAGGGCCGGGGTCGGCAGGACAGAGGGAGCGCTGTCCGTCCGGCATTACAACGTTTCTGAACAGAGCCCAAGCGCTACGCGCTGACGCTTTGTGCGATCGCGCCAAGTGGCCGGCATGAATTGCGGATCATCAGGCGTCCCTTGAGCGTCAGCTTGCGCGGCGGCGCATCCCTGTTGCCGGCGAGCCGGTCGAGCAGCAGATTGGCCGCCTGTTCGCCAATCGCCTGCACCGGCTGTGCGACCGTGGTCAATTGCGGCCGGAACACATCCGACCACGGAAAATCGTCGAAGCAGGCGACCGAAATATCCTCCGGACAGGACAGGCCGATATCGCGGATGGCCTTCATCGTGCCGATCACCATCGGGTTGTTGGCCGAAAAGATGGCGCTCGGCCGGTCGTGCAGCGAAAGCAGCTGCATGGTGGCGTTGTAGCCATCGACTTCGTGGAAATTGCCGAAGCGGACGAGCTCGGGCTCGGCCGGCAGGCCCGCGGTCTGGAGGGCTTCCCGGTATCCCGCCATGCGGTCATGCATCGGCGAGATATCGAACGAGCCGGAGATGTAGCCGATGCGCCGATGGCCGAGATCGATCAGATAAGTGATGGCGTCGAACACCGCGCGCTGATTGTCGAGAACGACGGCATCGGTGTCGACACCCTGGCAAACACGGTCGAGTAGAACGACCGGCACATTGGCGTCGTCGACAATCCGTTTGAGGATCGCGCCGTCGCCGACACGCGCGACGATCAGCCCGTCGACCATCCGGTCGAGCAGCAGCCTGATCTGGTCGTCCTGCGTGTTCAGGTGCTCGTCGGTGCAGCACAGCATGACGGCGTAGCCGGCCCTGTCGAAAGCCTGCTGGATCACCGAAACCACGTCGGTAAAGAACGGGTTGGTGATGTGTGGGACGGTGAGCCCGATGGTGCGTGTGGTGCCCATCTTGAGGCTGCGGGCGATGGCGTTGCGCTTGTAACCGATGTCGCGGATCGCCTGTTCGATGCGCTGGCTGAGCTCGGGGCTGACGGTCGCGGTGCCGTTGATCAACGCCGATACGGTGGCCACGGAAACACGCGCCGCTTCGGCCACGTGAAGCATGGTCGGTGCAGTGGATTTGCGCTGCTTTTTTCGTCCTGACGCTGTCATTTTCGAAACGTTTCACCACTCCGCGGCAGCAATACGTACGGAATCTTATGGTTTTGCGCAAGAATTGAAATTGAACAATCTTAGACACCAGATATTGGCTTGACATGATCGAAACGTTTAGATTAGCGTTTGAGGCGTTCGGTGACGACGGAGGGAGGCCGTCCTTGTCATGCAGCACGGCAATTCCATCCCTGCGGAAGGCGTTATGGCGGACGGCTCGGCTATCGTGCTGAGCGCCGAGCACATCTCCAAGTCCTTCGGCGGCATCGCCGCGCTTGTCGATGTCGGCTTCGAACTGCGGCGCGGCGAGGTCCATGCGCTGATGGGCGAGAACGGCGCCGGCAAGTCGACGCTGATGAAGATACTATCCGGCGTCTATACGGACTATAATGGAACGGTCAGTATCGATGGCCATCCGGTGCGCTTTGCCGGCGTCCGCGAAGCCGAGCGCGCCGGCATCGCCATCATCCACCAGGAGCTGAACCTCGTTCCCGAACTCAGCGTCGCGGACAATATCTTTCTCGGCCGCGAGAAGCTGATCGCCGGGCTGATTGTCGACCGCAAGGCGAGCAGCCGCGCTGCCGGCGCGCTCTTGCAAAGGCTCGGCATCGAGCTCGACCCGGATGCGCGCGTCGGTGCCTTGCGCGTCGGCGAACAGCAGCTGGTCGAGATCGCCAAGGCGCTGTCTATGTCGGCGCGCATTCTGATCATGGACGAGCCGACCTCGGCGCTGTCGCCAGCCGAATGCCAGCGGCTGTTCCGCATTATCCGCCAGCTCGCCGATAGCGGCGTGGCGATCGTCTACATTTCGCACCGCATCGACGAGGTCATGCATCTGGCCAGCCGGGTCACCGTGTTTCGCGATGGACGCCACGTCCTGACGCAGACGATGGACAAGCTCGACGAAGACGCCATAATTTCGGCGATGGTCGGGCGAAACCTGCTTGCTTCCTCCCAGGAGCACCGCATCCCCGGTGGCAACACCATCCTTTCCGTAAGCGAGCTGTCGCTATCGAAGCCCAATCGCCATGGCTGGCGCACCGTGCTCGACGGCGTCAGCTTCGATCTTGCCGCAGGAGAAATCCTCGGTATCGGCGGGCTGCTGGGCTCGGGCCGTACCGAAATCCTGGAAACGATCTTCGGGTCCAGCGGAGGACGTGCTGGCGGTGAGATCAGGCTCGATGGCGAGGCAGTAGAAATCCGTTCGCCGCGCGATGCGCGCCGGCTCGGCATCGCCCTGGTCACAGAAGACCGCAAGACGCAAGGCCTGCATCTCGAGGCCTCGATCACCGACAATGTCGCGCTGCCGCTGGTCGGCGCGCTGGCGCGGTTCGGCCTGCGCTCGCTGGCCGGCGAGCAAGGGCTGGCACGGGACGCCGTCAAGGCGCTCGGTATTCGCTGCGAAACCGTCGAGCAGCCGGCCGGCACGCTGTCCGGCGGCAACCAGCAGAAGGTCGTCATCGGCAAATGGCTGGCGACGAGGCCACGGGTGCTGCTGCTCGACGAGCCGACGCGCGGCATCGATGTCGGCGCCAAGCGGGAAATCTACGATCTCATCTTCAAGCTGGCGCGAGACGGGCTGGCGATCGCCGTCATCAGCTCGGAATTGCCGGAGCTGCTGCATCTTTCCGACCGTATCCTGGTCATGGCCGATGGCCGCCAGACGGGAATCCTGTCCCGCGCGCAAGCCAGCGAGGAGGCCATCATGCGGCTTGCAGCGCCGCGACGGACCATGACGAGGCCTGCTGCATGAGCATTTTGCATATCCTGTCCCGGACGAAGCTCTATTGGGGCCTGATCGCAATCTTCCTGATCGGCGTGCTTGGCTCGCCGATCAGCTCCAAGGGCAACAACATCTTCCTGTCCTACGGCAACCTGCTCGATGTGCTGCGCCAGGTGTCGACCACGGGGCTGATTGCCACTGGCATGACAGCGGTAATCATCACTGGCGGTATCGACCTTTCCGTCGGCTCGCTGATGGCGATCTGCACGGTAGTCTGTGCCATGCTGCTGACGGTCCCCGGCGTGACGCCGGCGGTGGTGCTGGGGGTGCCGACAGTTGCCGTGGCAGCCCTTTGCCTCGGCATTCTCGTCACCCGTTTCATCCTGCTGAACATCGAAAAATCCCGCGCCGGCGCGCAGGCCACGCACGACATCAGGTTGGATAGCGTTCGTGGGCTGGTTACCCCCGGCATTGTCGGGGTGATCCTGTGCAGTCTGGTGCTGTGGTTCCTGCTGCCGCAGGTAGGCTCAAAATTCGGCGTGCTCGGCGTGCTGCTGGTGGCGCCTTGCGTCGGCCTGCTGTTCGGCGCGCTCAACGGCTTCATCATCGTCGCCGGACGGCTGCAGCCCTTCATCGTGACGCTGGCGATGATGGTCACTGCGCTCGGCATCGCCCGGCTGACAGCCGGCCAAAACAATGCGGTGCTGCCGGTCTACACCGGCTCGAATGCCACCGCCGATTTCGAAATGCTGCGCTCGCTGGTGTTCGGCGTGATTCCGATGCCGGGCCTGTTCTTCCTCGGCGCGATCCTGATCTACGGCGCCGTGCTGCGCTTCACGCCGTTTGGCCGCTATGTCTATGCCATCGGCGGCAATGAGGAAGCGGCCCGGCTGTCCGGCATCGCCGCCGGCCGCGTCAAGATCGCCACCTACGCGGTTTCGGGGCTGCTGGCCGGCATCGCGGCGGTGCTCTATGTCGCGCAATACCGGCAAGGCAAGCCGGACGCCGGCGCCGGGCTGGAACTCGACGCGATCGCCGCCGTGGTCATCGGCGGCACCAGCCTGATGGGCGGACGCGGCAGCCTCACCGGGACGTTCTGCGGCGTGCTGATCTTCGGGCTGCTCTCTAACATCCTGCAGCTGCACAACATCAATTCGAACCTTCAGCTGGTGCTGAAGGGGATGATCATCATCGGTACCGTGCTCGTACAGGAGCGCAATGCCGGCGATCTTCTCTTCTATCTGCGATTGCCCGGTGGGCAAGCGCACAAGGAAACGGCCGCGGCAAAGCGGCCGTCGCAAGAGACCGCGTCTCTGAATATTGGAGGAAACAAGAAATGAAACGACGTGAATTGTTGAAGCTTGCCGCGCTGACAGCGGCACTCCTGACCACGACCGCGATGCTTGCCGGCGGTGCCCACGCGCAGGACAAGAAATGGAAAGTCGGCTTCTCGCAGGTTACGACCATCGAACCCTGGCGTGCCCAGTTCAACAAGGATATCCTGGCCGAAGCGGCCAAGCATCCGGAAGTCGAGCTGATCGTAACCGACGGCGAGGACAAGACCGAGAAACAGGTCGCCGATGTCGAAAACCTGATCCGTCAGGAGGTCGATGCGCTCTTGGTGTCGCCGAAAGAGTCCGCCGGCCTGACCGGCGTCGTGCAGCAGGCGATCGATGCCAAGATCCCGGTCTTCGTGCTCGACCGCAACGTCGAAACCAACGACTACACGCAGTTCGTCGGCGGCGACAACAAGCTGATCGGCCGGGCTGCCGGTGAATATGCCGTCGAGCTGCTTGGCGGCAAGGGCAAGGCCGCCGGCAACGTCGTCGAAATCTGGGGCGGCATGGGCACCCAGCCGGCGCATGACCGCCATGACGGCTTCCATGAATTCACCGACAAGGAGCCGGGTATCAAGAACCTGCTCGACCAGCAGTCGGGCGACTGGAAGCAGGACCAGGCCTACAACATCATGGCCACGGCGCTGCGCAACAACGAAAAGATCGATCTCGTCTACGGCCACAATGATCCAATGGCCTATGGCGCCTATCTTGCCGCCAAGGACGCCGGACGTGAGAAGGACATCAAGTTCATCGGCATCGACGGCCTGCCCAATGAAGGCGTGCAACTCGTCGCCAATGGCGAGCTGACGGCGACGTTCACTTATGTGACGCCGGGCGCCGAAGGGCTGCGGCAGGCGATCAAGTTCCTGAACGGCGAGAAGGTGGAAAAGACCATCATCCTGCCGACGCAGAAGATCACCAAGGAAAATGCTGCCCAGATCCTGAAGGACAACGGCCTCTGAAGCCTATTGCCGGAGAAGGCGGCTCCGGTGTTCAGGATTCGGCCACGGCTCTCCTGCTCTTTGGGTGGGAAAGCTGTGGCCGAACCCTACTCAGTCGTCAAAACCCGATAACGGAAGCTTCATCACCTTGAATTAACCATCAACGTGAAGGAGAATCTTCCTATGGCTGAGACCTCAATCGAATGGACCGACGCGACGTGGAACCCGGTGGCCGGCTGCACGATCCTAACCGCCGGCTGCACGAACTGCTACGCGATGCGCATGGCGGCACGGCTAGAAGCCATGGGCGTGAACAAATATCAGGGCCTGACGCGCAAGACGGGCGGCCGAGCGAAGTGGACCGGCAAAGTAATGACCGATCCGAAATCACTGTCGATCCCTGTAACTTGGTCGAAACCACGCCGCGTTTTCGTGAACTCGATGTCTGATCTCTTTCATGTCGACGTGCCGGCAGATTTCATTCGACAGGTATGGGCTGTGATGGAAGAGACGCCGCGGCATACGTATCAGATTCTGACGAAGCGCCCGGAAGTTATGGCCAAGGTTCTGACTCGTGGCGACTTTCCCGTTCTGCCGAATGTCTGGCTCGGGACCAGTGTTGAAGATCATCGAGTGCTGGGTCGGCTGGATGACCTTCGCCGTGCACCAGCAGCAATCCGGTTCGTTTCTCTAGAGCCGTTGATCGGGTCTGTAGCCGGTGCCAATCTCACCGATATTCATTGGGCGATCGTTGGCGGTGAAAGCGGGCCAGGGGCACGATATATGAATCCTCACTGGGTCGACGAGATCCAAACGATGTGCCGACGCGCGGGCACGGCATTCTTCTTCAAGCAGTGGGGAGGCAATAACAAGAAAGCCGCCGGCCGCACGCTCAATGGTCGTATCTACGATGAAATGCCGGCAGCTACCGGCCTAGAAAAGGTTGCCTTGTCTCTGCTTGTTAGCCGCGACCTTCCAAAACGCCAGAGCGAGTTCATGCTTGGCGACTAGCAGGAGCCAATAAAGCGGCTGGTTGCCGGGCCCGGTTATTAGCTTGGGTTCCGGGGAGGGCCACACGCCAAGTCGCCCAACAAGCTCGGACCAATAGCGCAAAATTGCCTGGCGTGTTGCCTTGGCGTTTCCCGCTTTGATGGCGCTACGCCAGCCAGGAATGAAGGCATCGAAAACCGCCGAGTCGCCCGACGAGTATTTGTCGAGGTTTCGCTGCAGGTCCATCTGACTGACATGTACGAGTATGTCGACGTATCGGAGGTCTGACAGCGTCCTAATCATCTCGAAATTGAGAGTCTCCAGGTTGTAAGGATCCAGGTATGCGAAGTTCAGGCTATGAGGATTCACAAGGCTGACGATCGTCTTGATGGTGGCAACAGCATTACCCGTGATAGCCACGACCGGAGCGTTCAGCGCGCGTAGCCGTTTCTCGCAAGCCTCAACCCGCTCGGTTTCGATGTCTCCGATATATACCGCGGAGAATGGCGTTTTGCTGTCGGCGCTCTTTTTCCAGGCGGCAACCACACCGCCATCAATAAATTCGCTGGTACCGCGAATCCTGCACCTGCCTGGTCCACAGAACGGATCAATCAGAGTTGCGCCAGCTTTTCCCTGGTCGAGCCATTTCGATCGAACACCGCGACTGATGTCGACATAGCGACATAGATACTCGTGCTTGGTTTTGGCCCAAGCGCCGACCACCTCTACAGGCGATCCATCGTCGCCTTCAATAAGCTCCCCCACCAACGCCCCCGTTTTGATCGATCCAACCACCTTTAGTGTCAATCGACAAGCGAGGAGCTAACCACATCCTCCTAAGGCACCCCCCGACTGATACGCCGCCACCCTTCCCATTTCATGTGGACGAGCAAGCTAAGCCTTGCCAAGTCAGGCCATTCTCTCGTGGCAGCGCCGCCCTAAGCCAGCTTGGCCAGCAGCTTCATGAAAATGGCCGCCTCCTTGGCGGAAAGCGGCGCCAGCGTTTCCTGCGTAATCTCGCGGGCAAGCGGAATCAGCCGCTCGATCGCGTCGCGCCCCTCGGCCGTCAGATTGACCAGCAGGCGCCGTTTGTCGACTTCGTGTTTGCTAAGTTCGACAAAGCCTCGCGCTTTCAGCCGGTCGATGACACCTTTCACCGTCGCCGCATCCATGGCGATCAGGCTGCCAAGCTGGTTCTGCGAGGTCTCGCCGACGTCGCGCAATTTGGCCAGGGCGGCAAATTGCGGCGGCGTCAGATCGGCGATGTGTGCGGCGAAGATCGAGACATGGCGCTGGTGCGCCTTGCGCAGGATAAAGCCGACCTGCTCCTGCAAGCGATAGTCGTTTTCGTCAGGCTCCTCGGCCTCGACCAGCTTGAGCAGATTGTCTTCGGCGCTCACCTCAGCCCATCCCATGCCTTGATGTCCTTGGCAGCCAGCCCGCCCATGCGGTCATGCACGCGCGGGCCGCAGGTCATTGCGAGGCAAAACAGGATCTCGTCGGGACGCGGGCCATCGCTGATGCCGATTTCCATGGCATCGAAATGGCTGCGCACATAGGCCGCGTTGATGTGGCCGAGCGGCACATCGAGCCGCGCGCCGAAGCCGCCGACCTTCTTCGACGACGGCACGATCGACTTGGCGTCGCCAAGCCGTTCGCGCATGGCATAGCCGCCCGGCACATGCCACAGCGCGCCATGCTCCAGCTCGCCCGCCGCGCCGACGATGGCACCCTTGCCGTAACCGTCGATCTGTTTCACGTCGCCGCCCAATGCGGCAATGAGCCTGTCGGAGAGCAGCAGCCCGAGCGGCTTCAAATCCTCCATCGCGCTCTGCAGTTCCTCGACGTAACGGCCGGCGAACGGGTTCTTCACCACAGCCATGGCCGCGGCGCGGCGCCGCGGCACCTTCGCCACCGGCCCGCCTTCGTGAAAAATCTCTTCGGTCAGCACGGCGATCTTGCGGATCGGAAACTCAGGCATGAGCAATTTCCCTCTCTAAAACTTTGTTGGCGAGCGCCATCGGACCTGCGATGCGCACCTGACCGCCGAGGAAAAGCGCCGCGGTGGCAATCAGGCCGCGCCGCCGAAACTCCTCGGCAACGGCAAATCCGCTTTCCAGCGCAATAGCGATTTCAGCGGCGGAAAGCGGCCCCACGCCCTGCGTCACCAAACGGTCGCCGAGATCGCTGTCCGGTGCGAGATCGTGCGCCCGTATGCGCCTAACGGCCGGATGACCGGGCACGTCGACGGCGTTGGCGATCAAGGTCGCGGCGGCATCGGCTTCAGCACCCGTCCGCGCCAGCACCGTGACCGCGTCGGCGATGCCGAGCGAAAACGAACGGCCGCGCCAGCCGCTTGTCGCGACACCGCGGATCCCGTCTTCGGCGCGGATCGTGAGACGGTCTGCCAGCCCGTGACCTGTCCCGGCAATGGCAAGCGTCATCGACTGGCCGTGGCCGAGATGGATCGCGCTGTCGCCGCCATTGTTGACATAGGCGCGCTCGAGCCGGCGGCCGGCGAGCAGAACGCCAAGCACTTCGTCGGCTACCGAGCCGGCGACGGCCGCCATCGGCGTGATGAATTGTTTCGCTAGCGGAACGACCGCCGCTTCCATGCGACGTGCCGTCGGGCCGACAAACATGCGAGGACGCAGCGGCGCCTGGCGACGCAGTTCGGGCAACTCTTCGACCAGTTCGGGCAGGATTGTCTGGAAGCGCGTTGCCGCCTGATGATAGGCGGCGCGGCATTCGCTCGCCTCGCCGAAGGCCTCGACGATCAGATCGATCGGCCCATGATTGAGGTGAAGCCTTCGGCCGTCCTCGAGCCAATGCGCCTGCGGGCCGTTCATCACCCTGCCCCATTTGTCGTCGCGCGCCGCAGCTGCACCAGCGGCGGCCAGGGATTGTCGCGAGGTGCGGCCTTACCGCGGCGCGGGTTGAGATACTCGCCGCCCTTGGCCAGGATATCGTCGACGCTGCGGATTTCGGCTTCATAGCCGCCGAGCCTGACATAATCGTCGCGGCGCATGGTGAATTCGATGGGCGCCACCAGCGCCGGCGTCGGGACATAGCCGAAGGCGCCTTCCGGCACGCGGATGACGTCGACCATCAGCGTGATGCCGCCGCCCGGCCAGACATAGACCGGCGCGCCGCCGACCGTCACATAGGTCTTGAGGCCCTGCACCGAGCGGGTCAGATTGACCGGGTTCTCGGTGACGCCGGCGCGCAGCGAGCCGCCGGCGCCGCCGACGAAAAGCACGGTGCAGAGCGCCGGCTCGCAATTGTCCTCGATCAGTTCAACCGACTTCCGCAGCCGCTCCGGGAACGGTTTCTGCACCGGCTTCAATTCGTCGTCGAGCTCGTAATAGGCGAATTGCTCACCGGTGGTCGAGACCATCAGCAGCGACATGCCGGGGCGCGCACCCTTTTTGGCGCTCCATTCACCAAGGATCGACAGCGGGTCGGAGATATTGGTGCCGCCCCAGCCGAGGCCGGGCTCCGACACCTTGAAATAGCGGCCCGGCGTCGAACGGCGGCCGATGATCTTGATGCCGGTATCCTGCCAGCCAAGCACCTTGCCCGCCTGATGCTCGGAGACGACGCCGGTGATGTGGTCGTCGACCACCACCACCTCGTCGACAAGGCCGCGCCACTGGGTGGCGAACATGCCTATGGTGGCCGAACCGCAGCCGACGCGCATGCGCTGCTCGAGTTTGCCGTCGATGACAGGCGGTTTGCCGGCTTCGACGATGACGGTGGCGCCGCCGTCGATGACGAGCTCGACCGGCTTGCGGTTGCACAGCCTGAGCATGGCATCACAGGTGGCGCGCCCTTCAGCCTTTGAGCCGCCGGTCAAATGATGCACGCCGCCCAGCGACAGCATCTGCGAGCCGTATTCGCCGGTGGTGACATGGCCGATCGCCTCGCCTTCGGCACGGACCGTTGCCGTTTCGGGGCCGATATGACGGTCGGTGTCGATCTTCACCTTGACGCCGCAATAGGAGAAGATGCCCTCGGTGACGACGGTGACCAGATCGACGCCCTCGACCTCCTGGCTGACGATGAAGGGCGCCGGCTTGTAGTCGGGATAGGTGGTGCCGGCGCCGATCGCGGTGACGAAGCGGCGGCCGGTGTTGACCAGTTCGCCGTCCCAGCCCTTGCCTTCCTCGGCAAAGGGCACGACCGCGCCGCCTGTCTCGGCCGCGTGGTCGAGGATGGTCAGCGGATCCATCCGCACGATCCTGCCGCCAACATTGCCGTAGCGATCGCAGGCGCCGGTGCGGCCATCGGCGATGTAGCACATGACCGGACAGGCATCGCACCGGATCTTCTCCGCCACCAGCTTCTCGCCGGGATCGTGTGTCTCGAAGCGTTCGGCAAGCTCGCTCATCGGCGCGCCTCCTTGTCGAGGATGGCGGCGCGGATGCGGGTCGGAGTCGCCGGAATTTTGGTGACCACCACACCGGCGGCATGGCGTATGGCGTTGAGGATCGCCGGCGCCGTCGGGATCAGCACATGCTCGCCCAAACCCTTGGCGCCGAAGGGTCCTTCCGGATCCGGAAATTCTATCAAGATGGTCTCGATCGGCGGCACGTCGCCGATCGTCGGGATCAGATAGTCGTGCAGGTTTTCGGTGCGGCCGGGGATGTATTCTTCCATCAGCGCCATGCCGATGCCCTGGGCGATGCCACCCTCGATCTGGCCTTCGGCAAGCAAGGGATTGATGGCCTTGCCGACATCGTGCGCGGCGGTGATTTTTATCAGCTTCACGGTGCCGAGCCTGAGGTCGACCTCCAGTTCGGCGATCTGGGCGCCATAGCCATAGACGGCGTAAGGCTTGCCCTGACCTTTTGCATCGAGCGGCTGCGTCGGCGGGTCGTAGCTTTCCTCGGCCCGGAAGACGAATCCTTCGGCGTCTGCCTTCAGCGAGGAAAGATCGATGCGGCGCGTCGCTTCGCCTTCCCCGATGCTCAGACTTGTGCCGTCCAGCGCAATCGCCGCCTTTTCCGAGACATTGGCGAAACGCAAGATCTCATCGCGCAAGGCGCGGCCGGCCTTTTCGGCGGCCTTGCCGGTGACGAAGGTCTGGCGCGAGGCCGATGTCTTGCCGGCGTCGGGGGTGATCGCCGTGTCGGCGCCTTTCAGCCGGAGCTTTTCTAGCGGAAGCCCCAACGCGTCGGCGCAGATCTGCGCGATGACAGTGTTCGAACCTTGCCCGATATCGACCGCCCCCTGATGCAGGACGACTTCACCCGATACCGAGATGCCGACCTTGATGGTCGACGGATTGGGCAGCGAGGTGTTGCCGCAGCCGTACCAGCAAGAGGCCACGCCGACGCCGCGTTTTTTGATGCTGCTACCGGCATTGAACGCTTCGGCATCACGAAGGGCACGCCGCCAATGTGAGCGGAGGGCCTCCAGGCAGTCGGCGATGCCGACGCCTGACTCGAGCCGCTGCCCGGTAACTGTTTCGGATCCGTTCCGAAGGCAGTTCTTCAGGCGAAAGTCGAGCCGGTCCATGCCTAGCTTGTCGGCCAACTCGTCATAGAGGGTCTCCTGCATGATCGTCGCCTGCGGCACGCCGAAACCGCGAAAGGCGCCGGCAATCGGGCCATTGGTGTGGATGGCGCGGCCTTCGGCGCGATAGTTCGGCGTCGCATAGGGGCCGGAGGCGTGCACCGGCACGCGGTTGGCGACCGTCGGCCCCCAGCTGGCATAGGCGCCGGTGTTGAAATCGCCGGCGAAGACCATGCCGGTGACGCGGCCGTCGGCATCGGCGCCGATGCTCGCTCTCATCCGAGCGGGATGGCGCTTGGTGGTCGAGATCATCGATTCGGTGCGGGTATAGGCGAGTGCCGCCGACCGGCCGGTTTTCATGGCGACGAGGCCGATGAGCGGTTGCAGCGAGACATCGAGCTTGGAGCCGAAGCCGCCGCCGGTGGCGGTCGGCACGATGCGCACCTTTTCCGGGGCAAGGCCGAGCACTTTTGCCGTGTCGTCGCGGTCCATATAGGGGGCCTGCGTGCAGGCGACGACGACCAGCGTATCGCCGTCCATGAAGGCATAGCCGGCTTCCGGTTCGATATAGGCATGCTCGACATAGGAGGTGTCGATGGCGCCGGAAACGACGAAAGCCGCACCGGCAAGGGCGGCCTCGGGGTCGCCACGCTCGACGAAGCCGGAGGTGAGCAAGTTCGAGGGCCGGTTTTCATGGACCAGTGACGCACCGCCGGCCTGTGCTTCGCAAGGCTCCAGAAAATGCGGCAATTCGGTCCAACTGACAGGAAAATCGGCAAGGTCGAGATCGACGATGGCCTCGCGTTCGCCGGCAACCAGCGCCACCGCCTCGCCGCGAAAGCGCGAAAATGCTTCGGCCAGCGCCGGCTGGTCGGCGAAGGGCGCGATGACGCCGAAACAATTCTTTCCCGGAATGTCGGCGGCGGTAAAGACGCCGGCAATGCCGGGACGGGATTTCACCCAGCCATCGAGATCGCCGAAGCTGAAGGCCGCATGATAATGCGGCGAGCGGATCACCAGCACCGACAGTGCATCCATGGGAAAGGAATCGCCGCCGAATTTTTCGACGCCGGTGACTTTCGGCACGCCATCGAGGCGGATCGGAGAGGAGCCGACGGCGTGGCCGGACAATGGCATGCGCGGATCGAGACCATCGGCGTGGCGCCAAGCATCCATCACCGCGGCGACGATCTTGCGGTAGCCGGTACAGCGGCAGAGCACGCCGCCCAGCGCATCCTGCGTTTCGGCCTCGCTCGGGTAAGGCGTCCTGTCCAGCAGTGCCGTTGCGGCGACCAGCAGGCCGGGCGTGCAGGCGCCGCATTGTGCTGCGCCATGGCTGAGAAACGAGGCCTGCAGCGCCGACAGCCTGCCATCGCCGAGACCTTCGACGGTCGTCACCACGGTGCCGGAGGCGGAAGCCGCCGGCATCAGGCAGGCGCAGACCGGCTCGCCGTCGACCAGCACCGTGCAGGCGCCGCAATCGCCGGCATCACAGCCGATCTTGGTGCCGGTCAGCCGCAGCTCGTCGCGCAACACGGCGGATAGCCGCCGCACCGGCGGCACGCAAACGCTGACGGCGGCGCCGTTGACCTCGAAGGCGATGTCGGCGCGCTCCATGCCCATCATGCTGCCGCCCTTTCGCCGGGAATAGCGCCCACAGCACCAAGCACGGCACGGGCAACGATCTCGCGCGCCGCATCCAGCCGATATTCGGCGCTGCCGCGCACGTCGCCGATCGGCGACAGCTCGTCCATTGGCGCGGATTGGATGGCAGTGGCCAGCGCGGGGCCGACCGGACGGCCGCGCAGCGCCGCCTCGACGCCCGCCAAGCGCCTGGCGACGACCGAGCAGGACCCGACGGCGACGACCGCGTTCCTGACGATGCCATCTTCGATGGCCAGGCGTGCGGCGGCCATGGCGATGGAGATGACGAGATAACGCCGTGCGCCAAGCTTCACGAAGGCGGAGCTGCCGGCGGTCGCGGGTTTGGGAATGCGGATTGCCGTGACCATTTCGCCGGGCTGCAGAGCGGTGCGACGGTTGCCGAGGATGAATTCTGCAAGGGGCAGATGCCGGGTCGCCACCGAGGAACGCAGTTCGACCTCGGCGTCGAGCACCAGCAGCGCCGGCACGCCGTCGGCGGCCGGCGAGGCATTGCAAAGATTGCCGGCAATCGAGGCAACGTTCTGGATCTGCACCGAGCCGACTTCCCGCGCCGCCTGCTTCAGCGCGTCGAAAGCCGCCGGCAGCGGATGGCGGACGAGATCGGTCCAGGTGGTGCGCGCGCCAACGAGCCAATGGTTCTCGGCTTCGGCAATGCCGCGCAATGCCGCCAAGCCATTGATGTCGAGGACATTGTCGCGGAAAGGCTTGCTGCCCTGTGCCGGATAGAAGTCGGTGCCGCCGGCGAGGATGCGCCATTGTCCTTCGCCCAGCAAAGCGAGGGCGTCGTCGACCGTGGTGGGTTTTGCGTAACGGATCACGCTTTGCCTTCCCAGAATGGACTTCCCGAGAGGGGATCCTGCCGAAAGATTTTCCCGAGCATGCAAGGCAGGAAATTCATTCGTATGCAAATGATATCAAGCCGGCAGGAATTGTCAAAGCCAGAGTTTGCACGGCTATGGGCACCGGTGCGCCCGGAACGCATTTGTTATGCCGTGAGAGGTTGACGCAGCCGGCCATCTGGTCAAGTTTCTGCGTCCGGTCGCGTTTTCATTGGAGCCTAAGCTCAAGACCAAGAAAATAAGGAGGCTCCATGGCCGACGAAGCGCTTGTCGTCATCGACCTGCAGAACGATTTCTGCCCGGGTGGCGCCCTGGAAGTGGCCGGCGGCGACGAAATCGTGCCGTTGGTCAACGACCTGATCCGGCGGACCGAGCACGTCCTGCTGACGCAGGACTGGCACCCTGCCGGCCATTCCAGCTTTGCCTCCAGCCACCCCGGCAAGCAACCGTTCGAAACGATCGATGTGCCTTATGGCCACCAGACGCTGTGGCCGGATCACTGCATCCAGGGCAGCCTGGGATCGGATTTCCATTCGGGCCTCGCCTGGAGCAAGGCCGAGCTGGTGATCCGCAAAGGGTTCCGTCCTGCGATCGACAGCTATTCGGCATTCTTCGAGAACGACCGGACGACGCCGACCGGCCTTGCCGGCTATCTTCGGGATCGGAACATCGAGACGCTGACCCTGGTCGGCCTAGCGACGGATTTCTGCGTCGCCTTTTCGGCGCTCGACGCGGTCAAGCTCGGTTTTGAGACGTCCGTGCGGCTCGACGCCTGCCGCGGCATCGATCTCAACGGCTCCGTGGAGAGGATGCTGGGCCGGATGCGCGATGCCGGCGTGGCACTGATTTGAACGTCATCCAGCCGAACCTGACAGACTTTTGAGGGGCTTCATGCGGTTTGCGGCGTTGACGGCAAGTGCTGCACTGATTGCCGCAATCTTTTCTCCGGGAGCGGTTCTCGCGGCCGAAGCGCACGAATTGCCGGGCGCCGCCATGTCGCTGTGGTGGGTGCTGCCGTTTGCCGGGCTATTGCTTTGCATCGCGACCGGGCCGTTGCTCTTCCGTCATGCCTGGGAGCACCATTACGGCAAGATTGCCGCTTTCTGGGCAGCGTTGGTGATCGGGCCGCTGGCGCTCGCCTTCGGCATCCCGTCGGCAACGCAGGCGGTGCTGCACGCGCTGCTCACCGAATATATGTCGTTCATCATCCTGTTGTTCGCACTGTTCACCATTTCGGGCGGCATCTTCGTTGCCGGCAACATCCACGGCACGCCGCTGGTCAATGCCGGGCTGTTGCTGGGCGGCGCTGTGCTTGCTTCGATCATCGGCACAACCGGCGCCTCGATGATCCTGATCCGGCCGCTCATCCGCGCCAACGACAACCGGCGCTTCAACGCCCATGTCGTCATCTTCTTCATCTTCCTGGTGTCCAACATCGGCGGGTCGCTGACGCCGCTCGGCGATCCGCCGCTGTTCGTCGGCTTCCTGCGCGGCGTCGATTTCTTCTGGACGACAGTTCACCTGTTGCCCGAGACACTGTTCGTCGCCGGCGTGGTGCTGGCGGTTTTCCTGGCGATCGACATCATCATGCATCACCGGGAGGAAGGCGCGCCGAAGATCAAGGATCCGACGCCCGACAGCAAGGTGCGCATTCGCGGCCTGGCCAACATCCCGCTGCTGGCAGGGGTGATCGCCGCGATCCTGATTTCCGCTGCCTGGAAGCCGGGAGTGAGTTTCTCTTTTCAGGGCGTCAGCCTCGAGCTGCAGAATCTGGTGCGCGACGCCGCCATCCTGATACTGGCCTTCACGTCGCTTGTCGTCTCGCCAAAGGAGTTTCGCGGCGCAAACGCCTTCAGCTGGGGGCCGATTGCCGAGGTGGCGAAGCTGTTCGCCAGCATCTTCATCTGCATCGTGCCGGTCGTCGCCATATTGCGGGCCGGCCTCGACGGCGCGCTGGCGCCGTTGGTGCTGCTGGTCAGCTCGCCGACCGGCGCGCCCGACAATCTCGCTTATTTCTGGCTGACCGGGGCGCTGTCGTCCTTCCTCGACAATGCGCCGACCTATCTGGTGTTCTTCGAGCTGGCCGGCGGCGATGCGCAGCATCTGATGACCGAGCTCGCCTCGACGCTGGCGGCGATCTCGGCCGGCGCGGTGTTCATGGGTGCCAACACCTATGTCGGCAATGCGCCGAATTTCATGGTCTATGCCATTGCCAGGCATCGCGGCATCAAGATGCCGAGCTTCTTTGGCTACATGGCGTGGTCGGGCGCCGTGCTGATCCCGACTTTCCTGCTCGCCGGCTTGCTGTTTTTTGCCTGATCAGCCGACGCCGACATAGCGGCGGACCGCCGAGGGATCAGCACGCAGTTCCTCAACGTCGACCGTCTCGCGGTTGCGGCCGTTTTCGATGAAGCAAACGCGGTCTGCAACCGACAGAACGGCATCGACGCGCTGCTCAACAAGAATTGTCGACACGCCAAGCCCACGTAGCTTCGACACGGTTTCGCGGATCTTGGCGATCATCGACGGCATCAGCCCTTCGGTCGGCTCGTCGAGCAAGAGCACCTGCGGTTCCAGACACAAGGCGCGAGCCATGGCCAGCATCTGCTGCTCGCCGCCGGACAGCGTGCCGGAACGCTGCCTGAGGCGCTGGCGCAGCAGCGGAAAAAGATCGAGCACGTTTTCGCGCGTCGCCTTGCCCTTGTTGCGGGCCATCAGGCCGATCTCGATGTTTTCCGCAACCGTCATCTCGGCGAACAGCCGCCGGCCCTGCGGCACATAGGCGACGCCGGCCTTGGGCACCTCGTGCGCCGGCAGGCCGGTCAATTCCCGCCCTTCGAGCCGGATCGAGCCGGCGCTTGCCGGCACCAGGCCCATGATCGCCTTCAGCGTCGTCGTCTTGCCGGCGCCGTTGCGGCCGAACAGGCAGAGCACCTCGCCCTCGCTCAAGACGAGATCGAGGCCATAGAGCACCTGGACCTCGCCATAGAAGCAATCAAGCCCGGAGATCGTCAGTGCCCTGGACTGGGCCTCAGCCATGGGTCGTCCCCAGATAGGCGTCCTGCACCGCGGCATTGGCGCGGATCTGCTCGGGCGTGCCTTCAGCTAAAATCCTGCCGGCGTTGAAGACGGTGATGCGGTCGGCGAGCTGCATGACCACCGGCATGTTGTGCTCGATCAAAAGCACGGTGGCGCTATCGGCGATCTCGCGCACCAGCTCGATGAAATTGTCGATCTCGCTGTCGGCCAGCCCCTGCGTCGGTTCGTCGAGGATCAGCAGCCGCGGCTTCAGTGCCAGCCCCATCGCCACTTCCAACAGGCGCTGGTGACCGTAGGACAACTGCCCGGCCGGCATTTGCGCCCAGTCGGCAAGTCCGGTGCGCTCGAGCGCCGCCATGACGCCGGTGTGAACCGCGCCCTTCGAGCGGCTGTCGGTCAGCGTGCGCTGCACCGGCAGGGCAACATTGTCGTAGGCGCTGAGATTGGCAAAGACGCTGGTGATCTGGAATGTATAGGCGATGCCAAGGCGAACCCTGGCGTAGGCAGGCAGGCTGGTGATATCGGCGCCGTCGAAGATGATCGTGCCCGACGAGGGCTGGATGCGGCCGCTGACCAGGCTGACGAAGGTGGTCTTGCCGGCACCGTTGGGGCCGATGACAGCGCGGATCTCGCCCGGCATCAGCGCGAAGTCGACGCCGTCGACGGCGCGCAAGCCGCCGAAACTGCGCGACAGGTCTTTGGTGGTCAAAAGCGGCATCATGGCAGCCATCCGAGCCAGCGCTGGCGAATGCTGCCGAGAATGCCTTTTGGGAAAAACAAAACCAGCAGGATCAGCGCGATGCCGACGATCAGCAGATAGGCGGAGGTGTAGCCGCTAGCGACGTCGATGACATAGTACATGAACAGCGTGCCGATCAGCGGCCCGAGCGTGGTGGCAGCACCGCCCAGCAGCACCCAGAGCAGCGGCAGGATGGAATACTGCACCGAAGCGAAGCTCGAGCCGACATAGCCGAACAGCAGCGCATAGGCGGCGCCGGAAGCCGCGCAGATGGTGCCGGAGACGATGACGGCGGCGAGCTTGTTGGAAAATGTATCGTAGCCAAGCATCTTGGTCCGCTCCTCGTTCTCGCGGATGGCGACCAGCACGCGGCCATAGCCGGAGCGGACTATGGCCAAGCTTATAAGCAGCACGATCGAGAACAGCGCCAGCGCGCTCATATAGCGCACGGTCGGGTTGGTGAGGTCGAGCGACTTGCTGCCCAGGACAAGGACACGCATCGGCTGCGGTACGACCATGCCCTGGTCGCCGCCGGTCCAGGCGGCGAGATAGAGGATGACGAGATAGAATACCTGAGCGAACATCATGGTGACGATCATGAAAGCGACGCCGGAGGTGCGCAGCGCCAGCAGCCCGATCACCAGCGCAAGCAGCGCGCCGCAGGCAAGCCCGGCTGCGAAGGCGGTCGGCACGCTCCAGCCGAGATGGATGACGGCAAGCCCGGCGCCATAGAGCCCAGCTGAAAAGAACATGGCATGGCCGAGGCTGAGCAGCCCGACATAGCCGAACAGCAGATTGTAGCCCATGGCGAAGACCGCCAGCACCATGATGCGGGCGAGCAGGCCGTGATGGTATTCCGGCAGGACGAAGCTCAGGGCGAAAAGCAGGGCGATGACGCAGAGGTGCAGCGCATATGGCTTTGCCGGCGAAGCATCCTTCATCGCGATGCCGTCCCGAACAGGCCCTGCGGCCGGAACACCAGCACCATGGCGACGAGCAAGGTGGCGATGATCTTGGCCAGCGTCGGTGAGAAGAACACCGAGATGATGCCGTCGGAAAGGCCGATCAGCACCGCGGCGACGACCGTGCCGCGCAGCGAGCCGAGGCCGCCGATGATGACGACGATGAACGACAGCAACAGCGGGTCTTGTCCCATCAGATAGTGGGCCTGGCTGATCGGCACGATCAGCACCGCGGCCACAGCCGCCAGCATGGCGCCGAGCGCGAAGACGCCGGCATAGACTCTGGTCACCGGAATGCCAAAGGCCTGCGCCGTCTCGCTGTCATATTGCGTGGCGCGCATGATGAGGCCGATTTTCGTGCGCGTCAGCACCAGCCAGGTCGCGACCAGAAGCAGCGCAGATGCGGCGATGATCGACAGCTTGTAGCCGGAATAGCCGAACCACGGCAGGAGGATGCGGTAGCTGAACGGCGGCTCCACAGGCCGCGCCTCCGGGCCGTAGAAGGTCAGCGCCAATTGCTGGATGATGTAGAGCATGCCGATGGTGGCGACGATGGTGGCTTCCGGATTGTAGTTGAGCCGGCGCAGGACCAGCCGTTCGGCGAGCAGTGCGATCAAGCCGACGATCAGCGGCGCCAGCACCAGGGCGGCCAGGAAGCCGAGCGCCGGATGGCCGGATATCGCCGTAGAAATCGCCCAGGCAAGCACCGCGCCCAGCATGAAGAACTCGCCATGCGCGACATTGACGACGCGCATGACGCCGAACACCAGCGACAGGCCAAGCGCCGTCAGCGCCAGGACGGCGGAGGTGACGAGGCCTTCGAGGGCGGCGAGGAGCAGGTGGGGTCCGAAGTGCATCGGCTAAGCACCGGCGGATGCGCGAAGCACCCCCCTCTGGCCAGAGGGGGGTGTCTTGGCGCTCACGCTTGCTGCAGCAGCCAAGCTCACAGCGCCTGCGTCGTGTAATCCCCTTCCGGCTCGTAGAGGCCGTCCTCGATCTTGGTCTTGTGGACGACATTCAGCCGGCCGCCTTCGACCTTGGAGATGTTCTGGATACCAAAACACTGGTGGATCTTGCCGTTGAAGGTTTTCGGTCCCTGCGGATGCTCGGGCCCCTCGGCGAACTCGGTCAACGCCTCGGTCGCCTCGACCAGCTTGGCGCGGTCTTCCGGGCCCTTATAGCCGGCATCCTCCATCGCCTTCTTGACGACGTAGAGCGTTTCCCAGCAGCCGAACATGTGCGCGGCGGTGGAGACGTCCTTGGGATCGCCGACAGATGCACCATTGTCGTCGATGCCGACGGCGGCACGATAGGCCTTCTGTGCAGGGGAGTCATCGGGCTGCGCATAACGTGGCGAGCCTTCCCAGAAATGGCTGCCGTCGAGGAATTCGAGGCCGGGGCTGTTGATGTCGGTGGCTTCGAGCGAATCGATGAAGCCGAACAATTGCGGCCGGTTGGAGCCGTAGAACTCGCCGAGTTCCTTGACGAAGGTGAGCACCGCCGGGCCGACCATGACGTGGTAAATCACCTCGGTCTCGGCCGGGATCTGCGGAAAATATTTGGTGAAGGAGGATTCCGTCGGCGGGATGGCGATCTGCGCGATGACCTCGGCGCCTTGCGCCTTCAGCGCCGGCGGCAGGTAGTCGCGATGATCGTAGCCGAAAGCGAAATCGGGGAATATCTGCGTCACCTTCTTGCCGGCATTGGCGGCAATCCACGGCGCCATCGACTGGATCTGGCTCTTCACGTCGGTGATGCCGGGCTGGAAGACGTAGCGGTTCAATTTGGTCGACGCGACGTGGTGACCTTCACTGACGACGAAATAGGGCATCTTGGCCTCGCCGGCGGCCGGCGCCGAGCCGATGACGACATGCGAAAACAGCGTGCCGTAGACGATGTCGGTCTTGTGCTGGGAGGCGAATTTGCCGACCACTTCGGCGCCCCGGCCGGGATCGGTGCCGTCATCCTCGATGATCACCTCGACCGGCCGGCCGTTGATGCCGCCGGCATCGTTGATCGCCTTGACCGCCGCGGCCGTGGTCTTCTCGTACCAGCGGCCATAGGCGGCGCCGATGCCGGTGCGGTGCGACTGGAAGCCGATCTTGATCGGCGCCGAGCTCTGCGCCTGGCTGTAGCGCACGAAGCCCGGCGCGACGGCAAGACCGGCGCCGGCGGCAAGGACCTTCAGCGCCGTGCGGCGGGTGAGAGCGGATCTGGAGAGATCGAAAAACCCATTCTTGTCAGTCACGGCAGTTCCCCTTGTTTTTGAGCTTTGACCAATGGCTGTAGCGAGGCGGGCCACTCTTGCTAAGAGGGCCGAAAATTGCATGTGTACAAACTAAATCACCAAAGCTCTGACGTGGCAAGCGAGCTTTCCCCAAGGTTCGATTGACGGGCATCGCGCATCTCGTTCACCCGGCGGTTGGCGTCGCAAGCAGCCACAAGCCGAAGACGGTGTAGGCGATCATCAGCAACGTGAGCGGAAACTGGCTGAGCGCGGCGCGAGCGGGAATGGGGTGCAATCGCCAGGCCAAGCCATGGGCGACAAGCACTGCAAGCATGTGGCCGGCTATGATGACGCCGGCCTGGAGATTCCACAGCCACCACGCCGAGCCGGCGCCGGCGACGACGCCGGCTTCAATTGGCAGTTCAGCGGTGCCGAACAGGTTCCAGCCCAGCGCAAACGGGTCGGAGAGAGCGGCAATCGCATATTGGCCGTCGACCAGCAGCGCCGTCAGATAATGCGCGAAGTGATAGGCGAGCGCGATCGGCACGATCGACCAGACTAGCAGCCCTGCGGCGTGAGCGAGGGAATGCTTGCTGCCGGCAAGGTGCTGGCCAAGAAAGACGGCAAGCGCGAACACGGCCGCAAGCACGACAAAGGTCAGCACAAGGCCGAAACTGCCGATGCCGATCAAGGCGGTGCGTCCCGGAAACTCCAGCGGATTGATGCCGAACCGGCCTAGCCAGAAGAAGGTTTTCGACAGGCCGTCGAAGGATACCGACGACAGCGCAAGCAGCAGGAAGGCGACGCCGCTGAGCGGCAGCGGCGCATCCTCGAGCAGCTTAGCGCCCGGCCAGCAGAGTTTGAGCCGGCCGTCCTCGTTGCGTTCGACGATGGCGAAGCGCGCCACCATCGAAAAGAACACTGTCAGGAACTCGCCGCTGCGGGTCCAGCCGCGGTAGCCGAAGACCTGCATGGCCGCGAAGCTTAGCAGCCAGTAGACGCCGGCGGCCCAGGTCAGCCGCCCCGGGTCATCGGGCGCCGGGTCGATCAGCTCGAACCAGGCGAAGGCGAAGAACAGCACGAAAGCCGGCCAATAGCCGAGCCACTGGGGCAGCCACCGTGGCTCCGTTCTGTCGGACAGGCGCGAGACGACGCGGCAAGGCCCGTACCACGGATTGAGCCACGACCAGAGATCGCCGCTGAGCCCTTGCAGCAAAGCCAGCCCAACCCAGAGCAATGTCCATACGGTCAGCGGCAGCGGATTGGAGAGCGGATCGCGGCTGCCGAACAGGCCGGCGGCAGTGAGAATTGCAAAGCCGGCAAAGGATATCAGGCTGACGGCAGTCCGCGCGCCGTCGCCGAAGGTGAAAAGCGGCAGGCGTTTGCGCCAGAAGCGGTCGAGGGAGTCCGGCCTCAGTAGCGCCAGGACAAGGAAACTGGCGGCGACGGCGAGCGCGCCGCCGGCGACGTAGTAGCCGGTGGGGAGGAGCAGGACGTGGCCGCGGTCGGAGGCGTGGGCGAAGGCGGGGGTGGGCAGGAATACAGGTGCAAGGGCCAGGAAGAAGGAGAACCGCGGCAGGGCTACTAGGTTATGGCAGCGCTCTACGGCACCCCCCTCTGTCCTGCCGGACATCTCCCCCACTTGGGGGGAGATCGGCAGTTCCGCCGTCGGCTCTCCTTCTGCAACTTCAGCGATTGGCGAAAGCAGCAATGAGGGCGCAATCTCCCCCCTCGTGGGGGAGATGTCCGGTAGGACGGAGGGGGGCGCGAAGGAACTCATACTACGCAAGAGTTCCCCCACCTCACACCTTCACCAGCTGCTCCACGCGGTCCTTTTGGCCGAATATCCGCAGATAGCGCTCGATCTCTTTCTCGTCGCCTGTCGACTTGGCCGGATTGTCGGAGAGCTTGACCGCCGGCCTGCCGTTGGCTTCGGTGACCTTGCAGACCAGCGAGATGGCGTCTAGCCGGTTGGTCTCGGTCGGCGCGCAGCCCTCGAAATCGTTGGTCAGGTTGGTGCCCCAGCCGAAGGACATGCGCACCTTGCCGCGGAAGTGGCGGTAGGTTTCCTCGATGGTCTCGACCTCCAGCCCATCCGAGAAGATGAGCAGCTTCTGCTTGGGGTCCTTGCCCTTTTCGCGCCACCAGGAAATGATTTTCTCGCCGCCTTCGATCGGCGGCGCGCTGTCGGGGCGGAAGCCGGTCCAGTCGGCGACCCAGTCCGGCGCATCACGCAGGAACGCCGCGGTGCCGAAGGTGTCCGGCAGTACGATCAGCAAATTGCCGCCGTAGTAGCGCTGCCAGTCCTGCAGCACGTTGTAGGGCGACTGTTTCAATTCCTTTTCCGAATTGGTGAGCGCGGCGAACACCATCGGCAGTTCATGCGCATTGGTGCCGAGCGCCTCGAGATCGTTGTCCATGGCGAGCAGCACATTGGAGGTGCCGGTGAAGGCCTCGCCGATGCCCTCCTTCAACGCTTCGACGCACCAGCGCTGCCACAGGAAAGAATGACGGCGGCGGGTGCCGAAATCCGAGATGCGGATGCCGGGCAGCGCCTTCAGCCGCTCGGTCTTGGCCCACATCTTGGCCTTGGCGCGGGCATAGAGCACGTCGAGCGCAAACGGCCCGAACGCCCGCATGGCCGCGCGCGAGCGCAGTTCGTTGATAATTGCCAGCGCCGGGATCTCCCACAGCGTCGTATACATCCACGGACCGCTGAAGGTGAGCTCGTATTGGCCGTCGCGCCTGGAAAGCTCGTATTCGGGCAGCCGGAAATTTTCCAGCCAGGCGAGGAATTCCGGTTCGAAGATCTGCTTGCGGCCGTAGAAGGTGTTGCCGCCGAGCCAGATCATCTCTTTCTTCGAGAAGCGCAGCGTACGGGCATGGTCGAGCTGCTCGCGCAACTCTGCCTCGTCGATCTCCTCGGCAAGGCGGACCGAAGTGGTGCGGTTGATCAGCGAGAAAGTGGTATCGACCTTGGGATACATGCCCCAGATCATCTGCAGCATCAAAAGCTTGTAGAAATCGGTGTCCAGCAGGCTGCGGACGATCGGGTCGAGCTTCCAGGTGTGGTTGTAGACGCGCCGCGCTATATCGGTCTTTGCCATCGCTCAATGCCGCCTTCGCTGCTCGCTCTAGCTTTTTGTTTAGCGCAATTCCGGATGGAAAACCGCTGCGCACTTTTCCTGGAATTGCTCCAAATGGCTCTTAGCATCGAATTTTTGAAAGCGCCTCCCGCTTTGCGGGCTGGCCCGACAAAAAGAAGCCCCTGCGGCAAGCGTCGCCTACGGCAATTTCAGCCTCAGGATGCGGTCTTGGCGCCGACCACCTTGAGCGCCGGACGCTTGCGGCGAGTGCCGATGCGGCCCGCCACCGGCGCGTCGGCGCGGCGGTCGGCCTGCTCTTTCTCGGCAAACAGCCAGTCGATGAACAATTGCACGATCGGCGCCGACCTCATCTCGTTGCGGCAGACGACGTAGAAATCGTCGACCGCCGGCACGGAAAGGCTGAACGGGGCGACAAGCAGACCCCTGGCGAGCAGTCCGCTTGCAGTTACCGTGTCGCCGAGCGCCACGCCATGGCCGTGAACCGCAGCCTCGGTCGCCATGCGCGCGTCGCCAAGATGATGGCGGCGGCCGCGCTCCAGGTCCAGCGCGTCGGCGGCGGCCAGCCAGGTGTGCCATTCGCGGCCGTCGTCGCCATGCAGGAAGACGTGATCGGCGAGGTCGCGGACGGTGCGGATCGGGCGGTTGTTGATCAGCGTCGGGCTGACCACCGGGAACAGTTCGAGACCCGACCATTTGCGCATCCAGCAGTCGGTCCAGCTGCCGTCACCATAGTGCACGCAGACATCGATATGCGGGGCGCGGACGTCCTTGGCGTCATTCGATGGGATCAGCGTCAGCCGGATATCCGGATATTGCGAAGTGAAGCTGCCGAGCCGCGGGATCATCCACAGCAACAGCAGCGCCGGCACGCAGGATACCGACAGCGCGCCGGTGCTGGCCGGCCTCGTCATGCGCTGCGTGGCGGCGGCGATGCCGTCGAAGGCGGTCGACACCGCCGGCAGCAACTCGGCGCCGTGCGGCGTGAGCTTCACCCGCTGGCCGGCGCGCTCGAACAGCTTGACGCCCAACGATTGCTCGAGCGCCTTGATCTGATGGCTGATGGCGCCGTGGGTGACGTTGAGCTCAGCCGCGGCCTTGGTCAGCGAGGCGTGGCGCGCCGTCGCCTCCAAGGCGCGCAACGGGTTGAGTGGTGGCAAACGCTTGGCCATTTGGAACCTGAACCCTGTGAGATTTTCTCACAACAAACACCCTAACAATATCAATTGATTTTTCAATGCAGCTACAGGACACTTTGCCCAAGCATTGCATCAAGACTTGAAATCTACAGGCAGCCAATGGCCGCGGCTACCAAGGTCCTTGGCGCGCGCTGCACCAACCATGGAGAACCGACATGGGTTATGATCGCGGCAAGCTCGAAGCGTTGCGCCGCAAATATGGCGAGAGCCATGGCGGCGAAATGTTCGACCCGAAATTCCAGCGTGTCGCCGACAAGATCTTCTCCAAGACCGGCACGCGGCTGGCGCCCTATTCCGGCATCCCGACCTTCCTGGCGGCGCCCTATCGTGAAATCGCCGCCGACGATCCGGATTTCGGCGATCTGCAGGTGGCGATGATCGGTGTGCCGATGGATCTGGGCGTCACCAACCGGCCGGGCGCCCGTTTCGGGCCAAGGGCGCTGCGCGCCATCGAGCGCATCGGCCCCTACAATCATGTGCTGGAATGCGCACCGACGCATGAGCTGAAGGTCGCCGACATCGGCGACGTGCCGTTCCAGAGCCGCTATCGGCTGGAGACCAGCCATGACGACATCGAACGCCGCGCCAACCAGATCGTCGACGCCGGCGTCCTGCCCTTGTCAGTCGGCGGCGATCATTCGATCAGCCACCCGATCCTGAAAGCTGTCGGCAAGAAGGCGCCGGTGGGCATGATCCATATCGACGCCCATTGCGATACCAGCGGCCTGTTCGACATGACCAAGTTCCACCATGGCGGGCCGTTCCGCAACGCGGTGCTGGACGGCGTGCTCGACCCGAGCCGCACCATCCAGATCGGCATTCGCGGCTCGGCCGAGTACCTTTGGGAGTTCACCTATGAGTCCGGCATGACCGTGGTACATGCCGAAGAGGTGACCGGCCTCGGCATTCCCGCCATCATCGAGAAGGCGCGCAGGATAGTCGGCGACGTCCCGACCTATGTCTCGTTCGACATAGACAGCGTCGATCCGGCCTTTGCGCCGGGCACCGGCACACCGGAAGTCGGCGGGCTGACGACGCGCGAAGTGCTCGAGCTGCTGCGCGGCCTGAAGGGCCTCAATATCGTCGGCGGCGACGTCGTCGAGGTGGCGCCGCAATATGACGCGACCACCAACACGGCGCATGCCGGCGCGCAGGTGCTGTTCGAGATCCTCAGCCTGATGGTCTTCAGCCCGGCAATCACCGGCAAGGCGGGCTGACGCGTTCGACCATGACCCCGAAAAAGTAGGAACCGTTTTTCGGAGACGATCATGGTCCACTAGGGAATCCAAAGGCTACCGCCGCGCTGGAGCCGGCGGTTGCACTCAAACAAACAAGCTTCCAGCAGGGGAATAAAAATGACACTTCACATGAAACTCAAATCATCTATCGCCGCCGTGCTGATGCTCGGTGCGGCCGGTCTTGGTTTCACCACCCAGGCCGTCAATGCCGACGCGATCGACGACATCGTCAAGGCCGGCGCCATCAATGTCGGCATCTTTTCCGATTTCCCGCCCTTCTCCTCGGCCAGCGCCGATATGAGCATCAAGGGCTACGACATCGACGTGGCGCAATCCATCGCCGACCAGCTCAAGGTCAAGCTCAATCTGGTCAGCGTGACCGGCCAGAACCGCATCCCATATCTTACCGACAAGCGCGTCGACCTGCTGATGAGCGTCGGCTATTCCAAGGAGCGTGAGCAGGTGATCGATTTCGCCGCCGCCTACGCGCCTTACTACATCGCCGTCATCGGCCCGGCAGCACTTGCGGTCAAAGGCAAGGAAGACCTTGCCGACAAGTCGATCGCCGTCAATCGCGGCACGCTGGAGGACACCTCGCTGACCGAGGCAGCACCCGCCTCGGCCGACATCCGCCGCTTCGACAACTACAATTCCGTCATCCAGGCCTTCATTTCGGGCCAGACCCAGCTGATGGTGGTCGGCAACGATGTCGGCGCCCAGGTGCTCGCCCGCCAGGAGGCGCTGAAGCCGGAACGGAAATTCCAGCTTCTCACCTCGCCATCGCATATCGGCCTCAACAAGAAGGAAGACCGCCTCAAGCAAGCGGTCAACGATGCGGTTGCCAAGATGCTGGCCGACGGCAAACTGGACGAAAGCTCGAAGGCCTGGCTGAAGACACCGCTCGATCCCGCCAATCTCAAGGATTGACGGCCGGTGACCTATAGCCTCGA
Organism: Mesorhizobium sp. M1423; assembly: GCF_040317575.1. Taxonomy (NCBI): domain Bacteria; kingdom Pseudomonadati; phylum Pseudomonadota; class Alphaproteobacteria; order Hyphomicrobiales; family Phyllobacteriaceae; genus Mesorhizobium; species Mesorhizobium sp. M1423. Next base: position 34,199 of record NZ_JAMYKU010000020.1, on the reverse strand, counting down.
CTTCGGCTGGCTTGCCGGGGCGACAGGGGCGATCGCGCGCGGCGCGGCCACGACGATCCTGTTGATCGCCGTGACCACGCTGGCGGGAACGTTGCTCAGCATCCTCGGCGCCGCAGGGCGGCGGAACGGCCCGCTGCTGCTCAAGCGGGCGATCGGCGTCTATGTCGAGGTGATCCGCAACACGCCGTTCCTGGTGCAGCTGTTCTTCATCTTCTTCGGGCTGCCAAGCATCGGCGTGAGGCTCGATCCCGTGCTGGCAGCCATGCTGGCGATGACGCTCAACATGGCGGCCTACACGATCGAGATCGTTGGCGCCGGACTCGACGCGGTGCCGCCCGGGCAGACGGAAGCGGCAATGGCGCTTGGGCTCAGGCCGCGCCAGGTCTTCATCAAGATCGTGCTGCCGCAGGCGCTCAAGGTGATCTATCCGGCGCTGACCAGCCAGATCGTCATCATGATGCTGGAATCCGCCGTCGTGTCGCAGATCGCGGTGCGCGAGCTGACCTACGAGGCCGACATGCTGCAGGCGCGCACGTTCCGGGCTTTCGAGACCTATTTCGTGGTGACGGTGGTCTATCTCATCCTGTCGATTGGGCTGCGCCGTCTGCTGATTGGCGGCGGACGCCGGCTTCTCGGAGCCGGCGTATCATGATCGAATTCACCTTCTGGGATATTCTGCGCAACCTGCTGCTGGCGGCGCGCTGGACGGTGCTGTTGTCGTTGGCTGCCTTTGTCGGCGGCGCCGTGGTCGGCATGATCGTGCTGTTCTTCCGGATCGCCAAGAATAAATGGGCGCGCCGGTTTGCCTCCGGCTACATCGCGCTTTTCCAGGGCACGCCGCTGCTGATGCAGCTCTTCCTGATGTTCTTCGGCTTGCCGATGCTGGGCCTGCGCATCGAGCCGTGGACCGCGGCGGTGCTTGGCCTGACCTTCTTTGCCAGCGCCTATCTCGCCGAGATCTGGCGCGGCGGCGTCGATGCATTGCCACGCGGCCAGTGGGACGCCGGCGCCAGCCTCGGCCTGCACTATCTGCAGGAACTCCGGCTGATCATCCTGCCGCAGGCGTTTTCGATCACCCGCGCGCCGACCGTCGGCTTCCTGGTGCAGCTGATCAAGTCGACCGCGCTGACCTCGATCATCGGTTTCGAGGAGCTGGTGAGGACATCCAACGCAATCAACAATGCGACCTTCGAACCGTTCAAAGTCTACGGGCTGGTAGCGCTGATCTTCTTCGTCATGTGCTTTCCGCTGACGCAATACGCACGTTCGCTCGAGCAGCGGGCAGCGGCCCGCTGAGCGGGCGACCAGCAATTCAACGCCCGAACACCAGCGGCGGCGCGATCCTGTCCCGCCGCAGCCAGCGTCCCAGCAGGAGTGCAGCAACCACCGCCAGTCCTGACGATAGGCCGATCCAGATGCCGACGCCGTTGAAACCGAAATGGAAGGCGAGCAGCACGCCGAGCGGCAGGCCGATGCCCCAATAGCCGATCGCGGCATAGATCATCGGTACCTTGGTGTCGTGCAGACCGCGCAGCATGCCGCTGGCGACCGCCTGCGCACCGTCAAAAACCTGGAACAGCGCGGCAAAGGCGAGGAACGACACGGCAAACGCCACCACCTCGGCATTAGCCGGATTGCCCAGATCGATGAAGGCGCCGATCAAGAGATGCGGCCACAGGATCATCACTAGCCCCATTAGCGCCATGAAGGAGACACCGACGACATACGCGGTCCAGCCGGCCCGGCTGACACCTTCCGGATTGCCGGCGCCGTGGGCAAGTCCGACGCGCACCGTCACCGCCTGGTTGAGGCCGAGCGGCACCATGAAGGTGATCGAGGCGATCTGGATGGCGATCGCATGGGCGGCAAGCGAAGCCGCATCGATCAGGCCCATGAGAAAGGCTGCCGCGTTGAAAATCGTCACCTCAAACGCCAGCAGGCCGGCGATCGGCAGGCCGAGCCGCAGCAGGCCCTTGAAGCGCGGCCAATCGGCCCGCCAGAAGCGTCCGAACAGACGATAGCGCCGGAATTTCTTCTCAAGCATCACCACCGCCGCCATGCCGGCGAACATTAACGTGCTGGACAGCGTGGTGGCGAGGCCGGAGCCGGCGATGCCCATCGATTGGATGCCGAGATTGCCGAACATGAACAGCCAGTTGAAAAAGGCGTTGCAGGCGACGGCAACGAAAACGATGATCAGTGCCCAGCCCGGCCGCTCCAGCGCCGAAATAAACGAGCGCAGGACGATGTAGCCGAAAAAGGGCAGCACCGCCCATTCGAGCCAGCGCAGATAGATGCCGGCCTGATGCGCCAGTGCCGGTTCCTGACCCATGGCCAGCAACACGGCCTCGCCGTGCCAGAGAAAGACCCAGATCGGAATGCAAATGAGGATCCCCAGCCACAGACCCTGGCGCACGGTGCGGCGCAGGTCGCGCACCGAGTGGCGGCGACGGCCGAGCTCGGTCGCCATCATCGGCGAGGTCGCCAGCATCAGGCCAAGTCCAAAGATCAGCGGCATGAAGTAAAGGTTGGCACCAAGCGCACCGCTGGCCAGCGTGTCCGGCCCCAGCCGCCCCATCATCATGACGTCGGTAGCGGTCATCGCGGTCTGACCGAGATTGGTCAGCACCATCGGCCAGGCGAGCGCCAGCATCGCCCTGATTTCCCGACGCCAAAGGTTTTCCGGCGCGCGAGCGTCGGCTTCGATCGCAGACATTTTTTCCGCCTATCCGATTGCGGCACGTCGGCCAGAGCCGGAAGCCGCGTCTCAGCGCGGAAAATGGCCAAGATCGGCCGGATTCCGCATTACGACGGGTTTGTCTATGAAATGGGCACCGGTGGCAAGAGGCTGACTTGCGGAAGGGTTAAGCCAGTCGGCTCAATGCAGGCTATTGGAGAGGCCATGGAAGCCGCTATGGTCACGGTGGATTCCTTTGAAAGGCAGCCTGATGAGCGCGTTTTCCGAAATCTATCTGGTTCGGCATGGCGAGACGGAATGGAGTGCGTCCGGAAAACATACCGGCCGGACCGACATACCGCTGACGCCGGCCGGCGAGGACGCGGCAAGGCGGGTCACTGAGCGGCTAAAGGGTCTATCCTTCTCGGCGGTGTGGTCGAGCCCGTCGCAGCGCGCCTTCAACACCTGTGCGCTGGCCGGCTTCGGCTCGTCAGGCGTGAAGAAGGACGATCTGGCGGAGTGGGATTATGGTGCCTATGAGGGATTGACCACCAAGCAAATCCTCGCCGAGCGTCCCGGTTGGCGGCTCTTTCGCGACGGCTGCCCGCGCGGCGAGTCCGCCACGGATGTAGGCTCGAGGGCGGACCGGATCGTCAGCCAGTTGCTCGAGGCCAGCGGCAATGTCCTGGTCTTCTCAAGTTCGCATTTCCTGAGGGTGCTAGCCGCACGCTGGCTCGGCCTGCCACCGCAAGACGGCGCGCTTTTCGTGCTGGATACCGCCAGCGTAAGCGTGATCGGTTATGAGCACGGCCTTGACGAACCGGTCGTCCGGCGCTGGAACCAGAGATAGCCGCCGATCCCGATCTATCGGATCGCGTCCAGCGCCTGCCTTTGCCGATGCATCTCGAGAAACACGCGGTAGTCGCGATCGAACCGGCCGGCGGCAGCCGGATTGGGCTCGCGCGTCCTGCCGCCTTGCTGCATAGCGACGCAAGCGGCGTTCAAATCGGGAAAAAGCCTGGCAGCGGTGGCGGCAATCATGCCGGTGCCGAGCAGCACCGCCTCGTCCGCCAGCGGCTCGACCACCGTGCATCCGGTGGCGTCGGCATAGAGCTCCATCAGCAAGGGGTTCTTGGTGTGGCCGCCGGTGACATGCAGCGTGTCGATCAGATAGCCGTTCTCGTTCAGCGCCTCCAGCACATGGCGGACGCCAAGCGCGATGCTGACGGCGGTGCGCCAATAGAGCTTGCACAGACTGTCGAAGGACGAATCCAGCGTCAGCCCGCTGATGACGCCTACGGCATGCGGGTCGGCGAGCGGCGAGCGGTTACCGTGAAAATCGGGCAGCACATGCAGCCTGGCGGCGAGGTTGTCTCCTTCAGCGGCGCGCAGCTCGGCGACGCGGCGGGCGATCCTGGCATGCATGGCGGCATCCGGCTCGCCGCCGGCGCCATGCCAGCGGATGATGTGATCGAGCAGCGCGCCGGTGGCTGACTGGCCACCTTCCGACAGCCACAGGCCGGGAAGGGCGGCGCCATAGTAAGGACCCCAAACACCGGCGAAAGGCTGCGGATCGGGCGACATCGCCATGACGCAACTCGACGTGCCGGCGATCAGAGCCAGATGGCGGCCGATGTTGGTCGCGTCACCGGCGAAGCCGCCGAGCACGCCAAGCGCGCCGGCATAGGCATCGATGACGCCGGCGCCAACCCGGCATTTTTCGGTGAGGCCAAGCTCCGCCGCGGCTTGCGTGTTGAGCGCACCGATATCTGCGCCGACCGGGCTTGCCTTTCCCGGCAGATTGCCGTGCTCGAAAACGTCGCCGAGCCCGACCGCTTCGAAGAAGTCGCGCCGCCAGCCGGTCTCTTCATGGGCCAGATAGGTCCATTTGGCGGTCAGCGTGCATTGCGAACGGGCGAGCGAGCCGGTCGCCTTCCAGGTGAGGAAGTCGGTGAGGTCGAATAGGTAGCCGGCTTCGTTCCATGCTCCGGGTAGGTTGCGCTTCAGCCACATCAGCTTGGGCGTCTCCATTTCCGGCGACATGACGCCGCCGATATAGTCGAGCACGGCATGGCCGCTTTCGGTGCATTCGTCGGCCTCGGCAATGGCGCGATGGTCGAGCCAGACGATGGTGTCCCAGCGTCTTTCGCCAGTGACGGACACGCTGAGCTGGCCGCCATGCCGGTCCCGCACCACCAGCGAGCAGGTGGCGTCAAAGGAGATGCCGACGATATCCTCAGCCTTCACGCGCGCCTTTTCGCGGGCAGCGCGGACGGCCATGCACACCGCCGACCATATATCCTGCGAATCGTGCTCGGCGTGGTCGGCCTTCGGCTGTTGCATGGCGATCGGGTGCTCGGCGCGGCCGAGCAAGGCGCCACCGGTGTCGAGAATGCCGGCACGGGCGCTTCCGGTGCCGACATCGACCGCGCAAACGAAACTGTTGGTCAAGGTGTTCTTGCTCTCGCTCCCAGGCCTGCAATCAGATCGGGCAATTGCAGCATGTCAGCGAATATAAAGTCCGGCTCACTCGACGCAAGCCGCGCTTTCAGTGCCGGGTTGCCGGTGTGCGAGCCCCCGGTGAAGGCAAGGACGCGCATGCCTGCCACCCGCGCCGCTTGGATGCCGGCCGGGCTGTCCTCGACGACGAGGCAGTTTCGCGGGTCCGCTCCCATTTTAGCAGCCGCATGGAGAAAAAGATCGGGCGCCGGTTTGCCCCGCGCCACCATGGCAGCGCTGAACAAATGCGGCTCCAGCAGCCCAAGCAACCCCGTAACCTTGAGCGCATAGCGGATCCGCTCCAGCGTGCCGGAGGAGGCGACGCAGCACGGCACGCCGAGCTTCGGCAGGACCTGTGCCATGCCTGGCATCGGTTTCAGCTCCTGGCGAAACTTGCGCATCAGTTCGGAGCGCATCTCGGTCAGATGCTGGTCGGTGAGATCGAGCCCGAAGTCGCTTGCGAGGATTTCGCGGACGCTCTTCATGCTCTTGCCGAGGAAGTGCTCGTAGGCAACGTCCTCGCTGACGTTGCCGCCGGCAAGCGCGATCATCTCCAGCAATGCCGAGACGGACAGCATCTCGCTATCCACCAGCACGCCGTCACAGTCGAAAATGACCAGTTCAGGCGTCATCGCGCTGGATCGGCTTCAGAGGTCGCCGGCGAGATAGCGCGTCAGTGTCGCGCGCGCGCCGTCCGCCCACAGCGATTTGAGCGCATGGGCGAACGCTTCGGCGAACGGCGGCGAGCGGCCGACATCGCCATAGATGTCCTCCATGGCAAGCCAGGCGGCAGGCATGTCCCTGGCCGCCTTGGCCGTCCCCTGCAACCGGCCCCAATTCGGGTCGTTGGGCTCGGTGACGGCACCGGAATCCGTGGTGCCGAAGCAGTAGCGACACCAGAGCGCAGATTCCAGCGCCAGGCCGGTGACACTTTTGCCAGCCTTCAGCCGGTCAGCGATGGTCGGAATGATGAATTTCGGCTGGCGGTTAGAGCCGTCGAGGCAAAGCCGGCGTATGGTGTCGCCGATCTTCGGATTGGAGAAGCGGTGCTCGATGAGCTGGTGGTAATCTTCGAGGTCGGTGTCCGGAACCGGCGGCACGGTCGGGATGATTTCGTCATGCTCGAGCTTGTCGAGGAAGCCGCGTACCAGCGGCTCCTGCATCGCCTCATGGACGAAATGGATGTCCATCAGCCCGGCCGGATAGGCGATGGTCGCATGGCCGCCATTGAGGATGCGGATCTTCATCAGCTCATAGGGCGCGACATCGCTGACGAACTGCACGCCGACCTGTTCCAGCGGCGGCCTTCCATCGGTGAAACGGTCCTCCAGCACCCATTGCTTGAACGGCTCGCAAAACACCGGCCAATTGTCGTCGAGACCGAACTCGCTGGAGAGAATGCCGCGCTCGCGATCGGTGGTGGCCGGGGTGATGCGGTCGACCATGCCATTGGGAAAGGCCACGTTTTCGTTCACCCAATTTGCCAGATCCTCGTCGATCAGCCGCGCCAGGCCGATAACGCCATCGGAAGTGACGTGGCCGTTGTGGGGGATGTTGTCGCAGGACATGATGGTGAAGGGCACGATGCCATCGGCGCGGCGGCGCAGCAGCCCAGCGAGGATGAGGCCGAAGACGGTCTTCGGCGTCGCCCCCGGCTCAGCGTCGGCAACGATGTCGGGATGCGTCGGATTGAACACGCCAGAAGCCGGATCGATAAAATAGCCGCCCTCGGTGATGGTCAGGGAAACGATCTTGATCGCCGGATCGGCAAGCCGCTCGACGATTGCGGTCGCTTCGCCCGGCATCAGGAAATCGATCATAACGCCGGTGACGCGCGCGCTCATATGGCCGCTGTCCTGCTCGACCACGGTGGTCAGCCAGTCCTGTTCCTGCAGCTTGCCGCGGCCGACCTTCTCGCCCTCGAAGACGCCGGCGCCAACGATGGCCCAGTCGTGGCCGACGCCCGAATTGAAGAGGTCGTCGAGATAGACGGCCTGATGCGAGCGATGGAAATTGCCGACGCCGAAATGCACGATGCCGGCCTTGAGCGCGGCGCGATCGTATTTCGGGCCGGCGATCTTGGGCGGAAGCTTGGCGAGTATGGAAGAAGAGAGTTTCACGGACATCTGCTTTTACCCTTTAGCGGGACGGCTCTTCCCCCCGTTGGAGGAGACGGGGAGAAGAGCGCCTTCGCCCCCTCAACTCATCCACTGGCCGCCATCGACATTGTAGGTCTGGGCAACGATGTATTCGGCCTCATCGCTGGCCAGGAACACCGCCATGCCGGTGAGGTCTTGCGCCGTGCCCATGCGGCCATAAGGCACGGCTTCGCCGACCAGCCTCTTCTTTTCGCCTTTCGGCCGGTTCTCGAACTTGGCGAACAGGGCATCGACGTGATCCCAATGCTCGCCGTCGACGACCCCCGGTGCTATCGCGTTGACATTGATGCCGTGCTTGATCAGGTCCAGCCCTGCCGACTGGGTGAGCGAGATGACCGCCGCCTTGGTGGCGCAGTAGACGGCGACCAGTGCCTCGCCGCGGCGCCCGGCCTGGCTTGCCATATTGATGATCTTGCCGCCCTTGCCGCGGGCGATCATCGAACGGGCCGCAGCCTGAAGCGTAAACAGTGTGCCGGCGACGTTGACCGAGAACAATTTGTCGTAGCTTGCCTTGCTGATCTCGACGATCGGCGCCAGGTCGAACAGCGCAGCGTTGTTGATCAAAATATCGAGGCCGCCGGTTCTGGTTTCGACCGCCTTGACAGCCGCATCTATCGACGCGAGATCGGTGACGTCCAACTTCACCGCGTAGGCGTTGCCGCCGATTTCCGAAGCCGTCTTCTCGGCAGCCTCGAGATTGATGTCGCCGATGGCGACGGTCGCGCCCTCCCGCATGTAGGCTTCGGCAAACGCCCTGCCGATGCCGCGCGCCGATCCGGTGATCAGCGCCGATTTACCTCCGAGCCTCATTGCAGCATCGCCTTCCCATCGGCGCCAAAACGATGCAGCTTGGTCTTGTCCGGTGTCAGATAGATCGTGTCGCCGTGATGGGCGGCAAGCTCGCCGTCGGCGCGCACCGTCAGTTGCCCGACACCATCCGCCTGGACGTGCAAAAACGTGTCGGAGCCGAGATGTTCGGCAACGCCGACCGTCGCCTTCCAGTCGCCTGACGTCTTCGAAATGTTCATATGCTCCGGGCGGATGCCGACTGTGCTGGCGCTATATTTGGCGGCCTGCGCGCCTTCGATCAGGTTCATCTTCGGCGAGCCGATGAAACCGGCGACGAACAGATTCTTCGGCGTCTTGTAGAGCTCCATCGGCGAGCCGACCTGCTCGATATTGCCGGCGTTGAGCACGACGATCTTGTCGGCCATGGTCATCGCCTCGATCTGGTCGTGGGTGACGTAGACCATGGTGGTCTTGAGCTGGTGATGCAGCTCGCTGATCTCCAGCCGCATGGTGCCGCGCAGCGCCGCGTCGAGATTGGACAAAGGCTCGTCGAACAGGAAGGCGGAAGGCTGGCGCACGATGGCGCGGCCGATGGCGACGCGCTGCCGCTGGCCGCCGGAGAGCTGGCCGGGGCGGCGATCTAGGTAGTTGGTGAGGTTCAAGATGCGGGCGGCGTCCTTCACCTTCTTGTCGATGGTCGCCTGGTCCTCGCCCGCCATCTTCAGGGGGAAAGCGATGTTCTTGGCCACCGTCATATGCGGGTAAAGCGCATAGGACTGGAACACCATGGCCAGCTTGCGCTTGGCCGGCGCCTCGCCGGTGACGTCGCGGCCATCGATGATGATGGTGCCGCCGCTGGTGTCCTCCAGGCCGGCAATCAGACGCAACAGCGTGGACTTGCCGCAGCCCGACGGGCCGACGAAGACGACGAACTCGCCGTTCTCGATGACCAGGTCGAGGCCGGGGATGATGGACGTCGCCCCGAAGGATTTGGAGACGTTCTTGAGCGTGATGTTTCCCATGATTTCCTCCCCCGAAGGGCTGATTTTCGTTTTGCGTCAGGCGATGCCCGTTACTTTACCGCCCCAAACGTCAGGCCGCGGACCAGCTGCTTCTGGCTGAACCAGCCCATGATCAGGATCGGCGCGATCGCCAGTGTCGAGGCGGCCGAAAGCTTGGCCCAGAACAGCCCCTGCGGACTGGAGAAGGAGCTGATGAAAGCGGTGAGCGGCGCTGCCTCGGTGGTGGTCAGCCGGATCGTCCAGAACGCCTCGTTCCAGGCGAGGATGATGTTGAGCAGCATGGTCGAGGCGATGCCCGGCACCGCCATCGGCGTCAGCACGTAGATGATCTCGTTCCAGAGCGATGCGCCGTCCATGCGCGCCGCTTCCAGGATCTCGCCCGGGATCTCGCGGAAATAGGTGTAGAGCATCCAGACCACGATCGGCAGGTTGATCAACATCAGCATGACCATCAGGCCGATGCGGCTGTCGAGCAGTCCTGTATCGCGGAAGATCAGATAGATCGGGAACAGCACGGCGACGGCCGGCATCATCTTGGTGGAAAGCATCCACATCAGGATGTCCTTGGTGCGTTTGCTTGGCGAAAACGCCATCGACCATGCCGCCGGTACGGCGACAAGCAGAGCCAGGACGGTCGAGCCGACCGACAGGAACACCGAGTTCAGGAAGAATTTGAAATAACCGTTCTGCGCCTGGACCTCGGAATAGCTCTCCGTGGTTCCCGACGGGAACAGGTTGAAGCCCTGGATGGCCTCCTGCTCCGATTTGAACGAAGTGATGATCGTATAGAGGATCGGGAAGAAGATCAGCAGCGCGACGATCCAGGCGGCCGCGGTCGCAATCGTCTTGTGCTGGGTGGTGACTGCACGTGCCATCGTTTCCTCCCTTATTTATCCAAATTCTTGCCGACGGCGCGCATGGCGAAGAAGGCGACGATGTTGGCGAGAATGACTGCGATGATACCGCCGGCGGACGCCTGGCCGATTTTGAACTCCAGCAATGCCTTCTGGTAGACGAGGAAGGGCAGGTTGGTGGAGGCATAACCCGGGCCGCCATTGGTGGTGACGAGGATCTCGGCATAGACCGACAGAAGGAAGATCGTCTGGATCAGGATGACCACGGTTATGGCGCGCGACATATGCGGCAGCGTCAAATAGATGAAGCGGCTGATGAAGCCGGCGCCGTCCATTTCGGCGGCTTCCTTCTGCTCGCCGTCGAGCGACTGAAGCGCGGTCAACAGGATCAGCGTCGCAAACGGCAGCCACTGCCAGGCGACGATGATGATGATCGCCAAAAGCGGGTGCTGCCCGAACCAGTCGATCGGCTGCCCGCCGAAGAAGCGCGCAATATCGGCGAAGACGCCGTATTGCGGATGCATGATCATGTTCTTCCAGACCAGTGCCGCCACCGGCGGCATGACGAAGAACGGCGAGATGACAAGGATGCGGACGATGCCCTGTCCCCACATCGGCTGATCGAGCAGAAGGGCCAGCAAGATACCGCCGATCACCGTGATCAAAAGCACGCTGACGACGATGGTGAGCGTGTTGAGGATCGACTGCAGGAATGCCGGGTTGGAATAGAACAGCGCGTAGTTCGAAAACCCGACGAAGCCGTCGCGCATCGGATTGAGCGGATTGTACTGCTGGAAGGAGAACCACAGTGTGAATGCCAGCGGTACAATCATCCAAACCAGCAGCAGCACCACGGATGGCGCCATCATGAAGCGGGCAAGCGAACGGGTCTGCTGAGTAGCCATGACGATCACCCTTCGAGGTCAGCCAAGTTTTCAGCGGTGTGAAAGCCGGCCGCCCGAACTGGTTTTCGGGGGGCCGTTGCCGGTCGCCATTGGCAACCGGCACCGGGAGGAGCCTACTTGATGTAACCGCCCTCGGTCATCGTCGCGGTGGCGGCGTCCTGCGCCTGCTTCAGGGCGTCGTCGACGCTCGACTGGCCGGCAAGTGCCGCCGAGAAGAGCTGGCCGACAGTGGTGCCGAGGCCCTGGAACTCAGGAATGGCGACGAACTGGACGCCGACATAAGGCACCGGCTTGACGGTCGGATGCGTCGGATCGGCGGAGTTGATCGAGTCCAGCGTCATCTTGGCGAAAGGTGCTGCCTTCTGGTACTCGGGATTGGCATAGAGCGAGGAGCGCGTTCCCGGCGGAACGTTGGCCCAGCCTTCCTTCGAGGCGACGAGCTCGGCATAATGCTTGCTGGTAGCCCAGGATACGAACTTTTGAGCGGCGTCGGCCTTCTGCGTGCCGGCGGGGATGGCCAGCGACCAGGCCCACAGCCAGTTGCCGCGCTTGCCGAGGCCATTGTCCGGCGCCAGCGCATAGCCAACCTTGTCGGCGACGGTGGAGTTCTTCGGATCAGAGACGAAGGAAGCAGCGACGGTGGCGTCGATCCACATGCCGCATTTGCCCTGCTGGAATAGCGCCAGGTTTTCGTTGAAGCCGTTGGATGATGCGCCCTCGGGGCCATCGGCCTTCATCAGGTCGACATAGAACTGCAGCGTGTTCTTCCACTCGGGCTGGTCGAATTGCGGCTTCCAGTTCTCGTCGAACCAGCGCGCGCCGAACGAGTTCGACATGGCGGTCAGGAAGGCCATGTTCTCGCCCCAGCCGGCCTTGCCGCGCAGGCAGACGCCGTTCACGCCGTTGGCGCGGTCGGTCATCTTGTCGGCAGCCTGCTTGATGAAGTCCCAGGTCGGTGCATCGGGCATCTTGAGCCCGGCCTTTTCCATCAGATCCTTGCGGTACATGACGAAGGAGCTTTCGCCGTAGAACGGCGCGGCGTAGAGCTTGCCGTCGACCGACAAGCCGCCGGCAATGGCCGGGATGATGTCCTTGACGTCATAGTCGTCGCCGAGCTTGTCGAGCGGCAGGAGCCAGCTCTGCTTGGCCCAGATCGGCACCTCGTAGGTGCCGATGGTCATCACGTCGTATTGGCCGCCCTTGGTGGCGATGTCGGTGGTGACGCGCTCGCGCAGGACGTTTTCCTCGAGCGTGACCCACTGCAGCTGGACGTCGGGATTCTTGGCGGTGAAGTCGTCGGTCAGCTTCTGCATGCGGACCATGTCGCCATTGTTGACCGTGGCGATGGTGATGGATTCGGCATGCGCGGCGAAAGCAAGCGCGCTGGCCGACAACAGGCCTAGGGTGAACGTGCGAAGTTTCATCAAAATTCCTCCCATGAACCAAGATGAGCATTTGCCTTGGCTGTGAGCAATTACTCACTTACCGTGAATTATGTCAAGCCGGATTCGTTGCTGCAGCGCAGCACGCTGGTCTCGTGCAGCGGCAAGCCTGGGACACTCGCGGTATATGTGGAGAAGGGTTGGATCGGGCTCATCGCGCCGCCAAAAGCCGGAGCTTTGCTGTCCGGGTGGCCTGGATTCGGCCTATTGGCAAGCGATCTCGCTCAGGATCCAATCACGAAAGGCGCGGATCTTCGGCACGTTGCGCCGCGCCGTCGGATAGACCAGCCAATAGGCATGGCCGTCGTCACCAACCAGATCAAAGGGCTGGATCAGGCGGCCGTCGGCAAGTTCGGTCTTGAACAGCGCCTTGGTGACGATCGCCACGCCATGGCCGGCAATCGCGGCATTGGCCTCGTAGGCCTGCGCACCCATGCTGGTGCCGGTGCGTTTGGCCAATTCCGCGACCGGCAGGCCGGCGGCGGCAAACCAGTCCCGCCACCAGATGTCGCCCGGGTCGAGGATCGGCAGCCGCAGCAGGTCGGCCGGTTCGTTGACGCCGCCGATGCTGGCCGCGAGTTTTGGGCTGAGAACCGGCGTGAAATCGGCCCTGAAAAGCATATGGGTCTCGACGCCCGGCCAGTTGCCGCCGCCGGAGCGGATGGCGATGTCGATATCCTCTCTGGCAAAGTCGACAACCCTGTTCGAAGTATCGACGCGCACCGCCAGCGACGGATGCGCGACCTGGAACGAGCCGAGATGCTGCGCCAGCCAATTGGAGGCAAAGGTCAGCAGCGTCGAAACGCAAAGCACGCCGTCGGCGCCGGTGCGCGCGGCGGCATAGGCGCCGCTCAACAGCGCGAACGCTTCGCTGACTGCGGGCGCCAGGCGTTGGCCAGGTTCGGTCAGCACGATCTGTTTTGGCTGGCGCAGGAACAAGGGCGCGCCGATGCGCTCCTCCAAAAGCTTGATCTGATAGCTTGCGGCCGCCTGCGTCATGCCAAGCTCCTGGGCAGCCTTGGTGAACGAGAGATGCCGCGCCACCGCCTCGAATACCCGGATCGCCTGAAGCGGAGGAAGCTGCGAAACCAGCTGTCGTGAATTGAGCTCCGGCATAAGCCCTCCTTATGGGCAGTGATCGACGTTTGATTGGCGGCACCGGCCGGTCCTACCGATATTCCGTGGTGAAGATCAATTACGCCTAGAGATAGCGAAGGCTGACGATCATGACCACGATACAGGAAAAGCTGCTTCTTGCTCCAGCCCACGGCTGGTTTTCACGGCTGGCGCGGGGATTGGCAACGCACGCGGCGCGGAAACGGGCCTATCTCGACGTCCGGGAACTGCCGCCGCATCTGCAGCGCGACATGGGCTTCCTCGACGGCAACGATCCTTGCGGCCGGCACCAGTAATGTCGCTCGTTTTATCGGGAGTTCAGATGCGTTTCGATTTCACATGATCGTTTCCGACCACCAGGGGCTCGGAGATCATGCGCCCGCCAGCAAGGCGGCGGCGGTCCGCTCATCGGTGATCAGGCCGTTGACCAGCCGCCTGTTGACGGCGGCGAAGATGCCCGGCAGCTTGCGGTCGCCCATGGCAAGCGCGATCACCAGCGACTTTTCGCGCGACGGCAGCGGTGCCGACGAGACCCGATCATTGGTGATGCCCTCGATCATGCGGCCGTCGCGATCGAACACCCAGCCGACGATCTCGGCGACGCCGCCGGCCTTCTGCAGCGCCTTCAATTCACCCTCCGAAATGAAGCCGTCCTCGTAAAGCGGCGCCTTCGGGCCGAGATCGCCGATGCCGACAAAGGTAACGTCGGCCTCGGCCGCAAGCGCCAGCGTCGGCTGGATCATCGGCTGGCTGAGCAGCATCTCGCGCTCTTCCGGCGAGGAGGCGATGACCGGCAAAGGCATCGGAAACGAGCGCGCCTTGACCCTGTCGGCCATGGTGAAGATCACGTTGTAGAAGGCGGCCGAGCCGTCCGGCGAGATGTTGCCGGTCAGCGACACCACCTTGTGCTGCGGGCATTCCATCGGCGGCAGCTGCTCGATCGCCGCCTTGAGCGTGCGGCCGGTGCCGATCGCCATGACAATCGGCGTCGGCGACCGCAGCCGCCGTTCGATCTCGGCGGCCGCCGCCTCGGCGACGCCGATGATGGTGGAGGACGAAGAAGGGTCGCTCGGCACCACCTCCACCAGATCAAGCGCAAAGCGCGATTTCAGCCGTGCCGCAAGGTCGAGGCAATTGGCGATCGGATGGTCGACGCGCACCTTGATCAACCCTTCGGAGACTGCGAGCGACACCAGCCGCTGCGCCGTCTGCCGGGAGATGCCAAGCGTGGCGGCGATCTGGTCCTGGGTGTTGCCGGCAACGTAATAGAGCCAGCCGGCGCGCGCCGCGTCGTCCAGCCTGTTGCCGCCGCTATCCTGCCGCGAATTCAAGGTCCTGCCTCCCAGCCCGCCGAGCATGAGAGGCGGAGCACCATAGTTTCGCAGGGAATGAGGTTGTGCGCAATTGCCTATTGTAAGAGCAATTGCTTAAGGTCCGGACTTGGTGCTTCGAGCGAAGTGACGGGGCCGACCTAGTCTCGTCGCAACAGCAAGGCTGTCGAGGTCGCACCAATCTCGGTTCCAAAGCGCGACGTGTTCGATCGGCCTCATGCGATGCGCTTTAGATTCTTTTTTATGCATGTCGTTATCACAAAACCGCTGCACACTTTTGCGCGACATGCATTAGCGGGGACGCGGCGGTTTATCTCCCGAGCTAAACGCTTTAAGGGATTCTGGAGAATGGAGCCTCGCATGACGCCGAAAGCGGTTTTCTGGGATATGGACGGCACGCTGGTCGACAGCGAGCCGCTGCACGAGGCGGCGCTGGTTGCGGCGCTGCACAGCGTTGGCATCGCCCCGCCAACCGACCTGCATGAGCGCGTGCTCGGCATCGCCGCATGGCCGGTCTACGAGATGCTGCGCGACGAGTTCGGCCTCGACCTGCCTTTCGACGACTGGATCGTACGCAAATACGATCACTATCTGCCGATGGTGCAAACGCTGACGCCACGCAGCGGCGCGATCGAGATTTTCAACGAGCTACGCGCGCTTGGCGTGGAGCAGGCGGTGGTGTCCAATTCCGACCGGCTGATCGTCGACGCCAATCTGCGCGCGGTCGGCCTTTTCTACCCCGGCATGAAGACCATCAGCCGCAACGACGTGCGCGAAGGCAAGCCGCATCCCGAGCCATTCCTGCGGGCCGCCTGGCTGGCCGGCGTCGATCCCGCCGAGGCCGTAGCGGTCGACGACAGCATGACCGGCGCCACGGCGGGGCTGGCGGCGGGAATGAAGACGGTCTTCTGGCCGGAGGCGCCGATGGAAGGGCCGCCGGGGGCGATTGTCATCAACAGGGCCGAGGAATTGCGGGCCCATCTGGGACTTTAAAGCTTTAACGGGCGCTCAGTTCCGGTAGACAGGCTCCTGCTCGTCGAGGATCGCCTTCAGTTCGGAAAGGTGGCGCTCGGCCTGACCGGGATAATCTTCCTGTTCCCTTGCCGCTTTCTCGGCGATCTCGTCCGACAATACCCGCAGCGGCCGGCCGGTCCACAGCGCCTTGATGTAGGTTTCGGCGGCGCGCTCGAAATAGAACATGCGGTTGAAGGTGTCGGCGACGCTGTCGCCGATGACCAGCACGCCATGATTGCCCATCACCATGACCTTGACCTTCGGGTCGACAAGAAGCTGCGAGCAGCGCTCGCCCTCTTCCTCGAAGGCCAGCCCGCCATAATGAGCGTCGACGACATGGCGGTTGAAGAAGATCGCCGAGTTCTGGTCGACCGGCGGCAACGTCGAGTCGGCGAGCGAGGCAAGCACGGTGGCGTGGATCGAGTGGACATGCATGACGCAGCGTGCATGACGCACATTGCGATGGATGGCGCCATGCAGGCCCCATGCCGTCGGGTCAGGTGCATTCGGGCCGGAGAGCGTGTCGGGATCGTTGGCGTCGATCAGCAGCAGGTCGCTCGCCTTGATGCGCGAGAAATGCACCTGATTGGGATTCATCAGGAATTGCGAGCCATCGTCGTTGACCGCCAGCGAGAAATGATTGGCCACCGCCTCGTGCATGTTGAGCCGCGCCGTCCAGCGGAAGGCGCAAGCGAGATCGACACGTTCTTCATAGAACGGCAGGTTGGTCAGCACTTCCTTCTGCAGGCGCGTGATGCTCATCGTAGACCTCCGTGAAAGAGGCGAGGATGCCGCGCGGCGGGAAGACGCGCAACCGGTTTCGTTTGGTGCAGGCGAACGCGATTGCTATGCTGCCGTACTGGCGGCGGCGCCGACCCTTAGGCCGCCATGCTCGACGATAAAATCGATGACCTCCTGCAGCCCCTTGCCGCGCGACAGATCGGTGAAACCGAACGGCCGCTTGCCGCGCATGCGGGCGGCGTCGCTCTCCATGACATTGAGATTGACGTTCACATAGGGCGCAAGGTCGCTCTTGTTGATGACCAGGAAATCGGACCGGGTGATCGCCGGTCCGCCCTTGCGCGGAATCTCCTCGCCCTGGCAAACCGAGATGACATAGAGCGTCAGGTCGGCAAGGTCCGGCGAGAAGGTGGCGGCGAGGTTGTCGCCGCCCGATTCGATGAAGATGATGTCGAGATCCGGGAATTTTTTGGTCATTTCGGCAATCGCCTGCAGATTGATCGAGGCGTCCTCGCGGATGGCGGTGTGCGGGCAGCCGCCGGTCTCGACGCCGATGATGCGATCTTCGGGCAGCGCCTGGAGGCGCGCCAGCATCATGGCGTCCTCCTTGGTGTAGATGTCGTTGGTGACGACGGCGATCGAGAACTCGTCGCGCAGCGCCTTGCAGAGCTTTTCGGTGAGCGTCGTCTTGCCGGAGCCGACCGGACCGCCGATGCCGATGCGAAGAGGGCCGTTCGGGGATATCATGCGGGGAACTCCGTGAAGGCAAGGATGGCGAAGCCGAGGCCGATCAGCAGGCACAGCGGCGAATAATAACGCAGATCGAGCCGCGCGAAAGGTTGCTCGGGCGTCAGCCGGCGCCACCACGGCGTGAAGCCGGCAATGCCGCGCGCCAGGAAAACCAGCGCGATGAGCAGCGACGTGGCGGCAAGCCCGGCCTTGGGAAAGGGCGTGGCAAAGATGCCCTCGAGCGCCATCGGCCACAGTGTCGCCAGGCCGAGGCAGGCGGCAACGGCGAAGCTGGCGAAGGGCGCCGGCATTTCGTCGACGCCATGAAAGCCGATGACGGCGCGGGCGCAGGAGGCAGCATCCCTGCCCGGCCAGATGCCGCCAATAGCCCAATAGACATGCAGCGCGGTGATCAGCAGCAGGACCAGCGAGAGGGCGAAAGCGAGGACGATCATGAGCGGAACAGCCGCGAGTACTGGGTCTCGTGCTTCATCGCCGTGATGTCTGAGATAAAAGCGCAGCCGCCGAGATCGTCGAGGGTCGAGTCGGCAGCGCGGGCTGCAGTCGCCAAGGCCAGCGGCTCGAAGCCGGCGAGCAGCGCGGTCGCTCCGGTCTGGCCAACGACACCAAGCCGGATCGCGGCCTGGACGAGGTTGGAAAAGAAGGCCTGCAGGAAGCCGGCCAGCGCGTCCCGCAGCATAAATCCGTGGCCGCCGGCGACGGCACCGACGGCGACGCAATAGGCACATTCGGCCGGCAGGCGGTCCAGCACCTGGCACGGCCAGGCCGAGGCCGCCTTCAGGAAGGCGGCGCCCTGCAGCATGGTTTCGGCATGACGCTCGCGCGAGCCGGCTAAGGCCTCGCCGAGCGCAGCGACCTCGACGAGATCGCCGGCTTCGCGCGCCCGGCGCCAGCTTTCGGCAAACAGCACCGCATCGTTCCAGCCGGAACCCATCTCGACCAGCGTTTCCAGCCACGCGGCGAGGTCTTTGCTGTCGGCAACCAGCCCGGCATGCACGGCTTGTTCCAGGCCATGGCTGTAGGAAAAGCCGCCGACCGGGAAGGAAGGCGACAGCCACGCCATCAGCCGCAACAATGCAATGTTGGAAGGCTGGTCAGTCATGGTCATGGTCGTGCGAATGGCTGTGGGAATGCGATTCGCTATGGCTATGAGAATGCGCTTCGGCGTGGCTGTGCGTATGCGCCTCGGCATGAGCATGGCCGTGCCCGCCATGGCCGGAATAAGCGCCGCGCACCGGCTTGAACGGCTCGGAGACGTCGCTCACAATGGCGCCCAATCCCTCCAGCATCGCCTTGATGACATGGTCGCGCAGGATGAGGATGCGCCCAGCTTCGATTGCGGCGGCGAGATGGCGGTTGCCGATGTGCCAGGCAAGCTCGGCCAGATGGACAGGATCGCTGGCCCTGATGTCGTAGAGCGGCTCCTCGGCCGCGATGATCTCGATTTGGCGGCCATCGTCCAGCACCAGCCGGTCACCATGGTTCAACGTCACCGGTTCGGGCAGGTCGACCAGCACCTTGTCGCTACGGGCCGTTTCGATGGCGCGACGGCGCAGATGCCGCTCGTCATGAGCAAGCACTGCGCTGTCATATGGCGTAGTGGTTCCGGCTTCGCCTGCGGCCAGGACGGAGACGGCGCGCGGGAATTTGGTGAAGTCGGTGCGAATATCGAGCTTCATGTAAGACTGCCTTTCGCAAAAAGCCTAGACTATCCGGTCCGCCGCCCCAATGGGGCTCAGACGATCGTGTCGAAGAGCCGCAGGATGAACGATATCTGATAGACGAGCGCGCCGGCGACAAAGGCGATGTGAAAGCGGCGGTCGCGCAGCAGGATCGCAATGACGCAAAGCGCGACGAAAACCGGCGTGCGGATCAGATATTCGATGCCGAAATGGGCGAAATGCGCCGGCCCTTTCAGCAGCGTGTCGATCACGTCGAGCAGATAGGTCGCCGCCAGCAGGCCGAAGAACCAGGCCCGGCGCGAATAAAAGAAATCCTCATAGCTGGTGTAGTCCAGCATCGAATCCGGGAACAGCAGCGCGCAGAGCAGGAACAGCGTGACGGCGTAGAAGATGATGAACAGGTATTTGCCGAAGGTCCAATTCTCGATCTGGAACAGGCCGAACTCCCACCACCAGAAATGCACCAGCATCAGAAGCACCGACGCAACCCAGGCGAGGTGCACGGGATAGAGCCGGTACTGGCCGGGATGCTGGACGATGCGGGCGAGCCCCGACAGCAGCCGTGTGACGCCAAGGCCGATCACCATGCCCAGGACAATGCGGATATGCGGGAAAATGTCGTGGGCGTAAGGGAGTTGTTGGTCCATAGGCCTGGCGCGGCATGTTCTACATCGGTCGTTCTAACGCCTATGGTTCAGAACAGGAAGTAGCGTTGCGCCATCGGCAGCACGGTGGCCGGCTCGCAGGTGAGCAACTCGCCGTCGGCGCGGACCTCGTAGGTTTCGGGGTCGACCTCGACATGCGGCGTGGCGTCGTTGAGCACCATCGAATGCTTGCCGATGCCGCCGCGGGTATTCTCGACCGCCACCATCTGCTTGTCGACGCCGAGCCTGCCGCGCAGGCCGGCGTCGAGCGCGGCTTTCGAAACGAATGTCACCGACGAATTGGTCATCGCCTTGCCATAGGCGCCGAACATCGGCCGATAGTGCATCGGCTGCGGCGTCGGGATCGAGGCGTTGGGATCGCCCATCGGGGCGGCGGCGATCATGCCGCCGATCAGCACCATGTCCGGCTTGACGCCGAAGAACGCCGGATTCCACAGCACGAGATCGGCGCGTTTTCCCACCGCCACCGAGCCAATGTCCTTCGACAGGCCATGCGCGATGGCCGGATTGATGGTGTATTTGGCGATGTAGCGGCGGACGCGGAAATTGTCGTTGTCGCCGGTCTCCTGCGGCAGCGAACCGCGCTGGCGCTTCATCTTGTCGGCGGTCTGCCAGGTGCGGATCGCGACTTCGCCGACGCGGCCCATGGCCTGGCTGTCCGACGAGATGATCGAGAAGGCGCCGATGTCGTGCAGAATGTCTTCGGCGGCGATGGTTTCCTTGCGGATGCGGCTTTCGGCAAAGGCGATATCTTCGGGGATCGACGGCGACAGATGGTGACAGACCATCAGCATGTCGAGGTGTTCGGCCAGCGTGTTGACCGTGTAGGGGCGGGTCGGATTGGTCGAGGACGGAATGACGTTGGGCAGGCCGCAGACCTTGATGATATCAGGTGCGTGGCCGCCGCCGGCGCCTTCGGTGTGGAAGGCATGGATGGTGCGGCCCTTGATCGCCGCCACCGTGTTTTCGACGAAGCCGGACTCGTTCAGCGTGTCGGTGTGGATCATCACCTGCACGTCGTAATCGTCGGCGACCGACAGGCAGCAGTCGATTGCAGCCGGTGTCGTGCCCCAGTCCTCATGCAGCTTCAGCGAGCAGGCGCCGGCGAGCACCATCTCCTCGAGCGCGGCAGGCAGCGACGCGTTGCCCTTGCCCGACAGGCCGATATTCATCGGGAAGGCATCGAAAGACTGGATCATGCGTGCCAGATGCCACGGCCCAGGCGTGCAGGTGGTGGCCAGCGTACCGTGCGCCGGGCCGGTGCCGCCGCCGAGCATGGTGGTGATGCCCGACATCAGCGCTTCCTCGATCTGCTGCGGGCAGATGAAGTGGATATGCGCGTCGAAGCCGCCGGCGGTCAGGATCTTGCCCTCGCCGGCGATGATCTCGGTGCCCGGGCCGATGATGATGGTGACGCCGCCTTGAGTATCCGGATTGCCGGCCTTGCCGATCGCGGCGATACGGCCGTCCCTGAGGCCGATATCTGCCTTGACGATACCGGCGGTGGCATCGACGACCAGCGCATTGGTGATGACGGTGTCGACCGCGCCTTGCGCGCGCGAAACCTGGCTCTGGCCCATGCCATCGCGGATGACCTTGCCGCCGCCGAATTTCACCTCCTCACCGTAAAGGGTGAGATCCTTTTCGACCTCGATGAACAGTTCGGTGTCGGCGAGCCGGACCTTGTCGCCAACGGTCGGGCCGTACATCTGCGCATAGGCGGCGCGGGTGATTTTAGCCATCAGCAATTGCTCCCGAAATACAGCCCGAAAATACCGCTTGTCGAAGCCGGGACCCACATTGCCGCCATCCTATGGTCACGCAATGACCCGCTGAGCGACACTTTCCGATCCCATTTGGCGGTTGAGGTGGGCGGGCCACCCCAAAACGACCATTTGCCAATCGATGGAAAGGAACATCCATGCGCAAAACGACCCTTCTGGCAGCAGCCGCCACGCTGGTGCTCGCAACCGCCGCCAGCGCCCAGCAACAGCCTGCGCAGCAGCCCAGTCCGGCGCCGGCCGCTCCTGCTCCTGCCGCGCCCGGGGCGCAGCCGCAGGCGCCCACCATTCAGGCGATCAATGTCGTCGATATCAAGGATCTGCCGGCGGACACTCAAGCCAAGGTCAACGAGGTGATCGCTAAGCGCAGCGATGCCGATTTGCAGAAGCTGCGCGGCTCGATCGACGCGACACCGGAGGTCAAGTCCGCGCTCGAAGCGAAAGGACTCACCTCGGCGCAGGTGATCGCCGCCAGCATGAGCACCAATGGCGCGCTGACGCTGATCACCAAGAAAGCCAGCTGACGAGGCGAGGCGGCGGGCCGGCGCCCGGTCAGCCCGCCGCATCGCAAAGGGAACCTTCACAGGGGAAGTTACGTTTCGGTCCTGTCGCCCTGACACAAGCCTCGAAAAGGAGCCTGAGAACGAGCGATGGCGATCACCACCTTCTCCGACACCAGATGGCTGCATGGGATTGCTGCGACCGCGTTTCTGG
The DNA here is from genome assembly GCF_040317575.1 of Mesorhizobium sp. M1423. Classification (NCBI taxonomy): domain Bacteria; kingdom Pseudomonadati; phylum Pseudomonadota; class Alphaproteobacteria; order Hyphomicrobiales; family Phyllobacteriaceae; genus Mesorhizobium; species Mesorhizobium sp. M1423. The sequence continues at coordinate 12,058 of NZ_JAMYKU010000020.1, read as the reverse complement.
CAGCCAGCATTCCGCACGCCGCGCTGAACGCGCAGAGCCTCGATAGCGCCGAGACCGTCAACCGGATCGTCGGCTCGGAGGTCGGCCAGGAAGAGACCAAGACAAATGCGGAAGCCGGCAAGGTCAGCTCGGCGATCGACCGCACGCGTGAAAACATCGCTGTCGTGCGCAAGACGTCCAAGCTCGACAAGGTCGATATCGTGTTTCTTACCGACGCCGCGCGCACCGAAGGCGGCCCGCCGCCGGCGATCGAAAACAAGGTCAGGCAACATCGGGACGACATTGCCGAGCTGCGCAAGGAGATCGAGGCGAACGCATTGCTGTTCAACGCCATCGACTCGCGGAGAGTGCAAACCGAGGACGTTCTGGCGGTGGAATTCGACGATCCGGGAAAGGTCGTCATCTATGCGGCGGCCAAGCCGCCCGGCTGAGCCGAAACTGCTCGACGCCTTCGATCTCACAGCTTGCCCATGATCTTCTGCTGAAATCCGTAGACCTCGCGCTTGCCGCCGAACGGCACCAGGGTAACGTCACGCTCCTGCCCCGGCTCGAAGCGCATGGCGGTGCCGGCAGCGATGTCGAGGCGCATGCCGCGGGCCTGGTCGCGATCGAATCTCAGCCCTTCATTGGTCTCGAAGAAATGATAATGGCTGCCGACCTGGATCGGCCGATCGCCGCTGTTGGCTACCTTCAAGGTGACGGTCGCCAGACCCTTGTTCAGCTCTATCTCGCCGCTTGCCGTGATGATTTCACCTGGGATCATTGCGGCCCTCACAGGACGCCGAAAGCAAGGCCGGCGCCAATCGTGGCACAGGCGGCCCCGGCGACGCGGGCAAGTCCGCGGAAGCGCCAGCCGAGGTTGAAACCGGCAGTGATGCCGACGGCGTGGAGCAGCGCGGTGGCGGCGGCAAAGCCCGCCATGTAGCCGAGCCCACCCGCATTTTCGGGCACCTCGGTGCCGTGGGCATAGCCGTGGAACAACGCGAACAGGCCGATGACGGCGACGCCGGCCGAGACCGGAAGGTCGACGGCGAGCGCAACCAGCAGCCCGAGCACCACGACGGACGCCAATATGGCCGGCTCGACGAAAGCCATCGGCACATGCAGGATGCCGAGCGCGCCGCCGGCCAGCATGATGCCGACGAAAGCCAGCGGCCATGCCCAGATCGCTTTGCCGCCCTTGAGCGCTGCCCACAGGCCGACGGCAATCATCACCGTCATGTGATCGAGGCCGGAGAGCGGGTGGGTGAAGCCGGCGGTGAAGGACGAAACCGTGCCGTCGCCGACATGGGCATAGGCTGGCCCAGCTGCCGCCAGCAGCAGGACCGCCGACAGCGTTGTGCGTTTCATCGTAGCGGGGATCATCGGCGTACCTTCCATCTTCGAGATCATCATGCCTCTCACGCGGCCTTGCGGGCCGGGCCGCAGCCCTCTGCCTTGAGAATGCGCTGGGTCGAGGCCGGATATTTCTTCAGCATCGCTGCCGGACGGATCGGGCGGGCCGAGAAGTTGCCGCCACAATTCGGACAGGCGCCGCCGAGCACGTTTTGGGCGCAGTCCGCGCAGAAGGTGCATTCGAAGGTGCAGATCACCGCATCTGTCGCATCGGGCGGCAGATCCTTGTCGCAGCATTCGCAGTTGGGACGCAGCTCAAGCATTTTCCTCTCCTCGCCTTTGGTGATTATCTGATCGGTTCGTGCACGGTCACCAGCTTGGTGCCGTCGGGAAACGTCGCCTCGACCTGCACATCGTGGATCATTTCGGCAATGCCTTCCATCACCTGCGCCCGGGTCACGACATGGGCGCCGGCCTCCATCAGCTCGGCGACCGCGCGCCCGTCGCGGGCACCCTCGACGACGAAATCGGTGATCAGCGCGATCGCTTCCGGGTGGTTGAGCTTGACGCCGCGTTCGAGCCGCTTGCGGGCCACGATCGCCGCCATGGCGATCAGCAGCTTGTCTTTCTCCCTCGGCGTCAGATTCATGCTTTTTCCTGCAGTGGCATAATCGAAATCAGAGTGACCATAATTTGGGCAGGCCCGCCCGCCCGTTGAGCAATTCGACAAGCGGCACCAGCCGCTTGCGGAGCTGGTAGCCGTCCTCGGCGAACAGCCTCGCAAGAAGCTTGCCAGATTTCCGCACACTCCAGAAACTGACGCCGCCCTGGCCGCCGACCATGCCCCGGGCCGGCTCGAGCAAAGCCTCTGCCCGCGGCGACACCATCAGCAGCGTCGCCACGGCGATGCCGCCACCGGCCACAGCCGTACGGTTCAAGGTGGCCGCAATGTCGGGCCCGATGCGGAACTCCTCGGCATGGACCAGCGCTCCGTCCTGGCGGACGCGCCAGCGGTCGTGGAAATAGCCTTGCGCTGCCCGTTCGCCCATGGCCAGGCGGCCGAAGACAGTAGCCTCCAGGATCAGCGCCTCGGCTCCGGCGGCAAGCTCCACGTCAAGCGTGCGGGCAAAGACCGAGCGGTCGAAGACGATGGTTTCCTGCGGCAGCCAGGCAATGTGGCCGCCTTCGCCGACGGTCAGTTGCACCCGCACTTCGGCGCGATCGGATGCGGCGCGGTAGATTTTCTCGCAGGCCTGCGTTGTTATGGTTGCGGAGGCGCCGGCACCGACATCGACCTGCCAGGCGAGACGGTCGCCACCGGTCAGCCCACCGGCAGTGTTGATCAGGACAGCTTCGAGCGGATCGGCCGAGACTGCCGGCATGCGGATCTTGGCCGAGCCGTCCTGGTACAAGCGCCGAAGACGCGTGCGGCCTCCGTTCCAGTCGCAGCCAAGCCGCGCGACGCCGGCAACGCGCTGGGCCGGCGGCACTGAGCTCAAGCTATATGCGATCGTGTCCACGACACCAACGTTAAGCACTGCGGCGGCTTTGTCGATATATAGCTTGTTGCTTGACAGCGTTTCGGTTTCTATAGAGGGAGCCACCTTGGTACGGTCATCGGCGCCTGGCGGGGGTAAAAGGCGACGATGACGACGTAATCGAGGACAAAAGGGGCGCTGATCAGTTGGCGTCGGGAAACGACAGAGTTGGGGAAGAAACCGAATGGCTGACCAGCTGGCAAACGATATCATCGCCAAGATCAAGGCTCATGCCGAGCCGGGCGGCGAGGAAATCACCACCAGTACCGAACTGACCGCCCTTGGCATCCATTCGCTGGAACTGACGGAAATCATCTTCGATCTCGAGGAAGAGTATGGCATCGAAATCGAGATGAACACGGTCGATGCCTGGAGCAATCTGAAGAATGTCGGCGACATGGTCGAGGCGGTTCGCGCGCTGATCGCGAAAAAAGCCTGACTGAATGCACAAGCGCATCGTCATCACGGGCATCGGCGGGTTATGCGGGCTCGGCACCAATGCACCAGCAATATGGAATGAGATGCGCACCGGCCGTTCGGCAATCGGTGCGATCGTCAATTCCGAGCTGTATGACCTCAAGGTCAGGGTCGGTTGCGAAATCAAAACGCTTCCCGAGCACGGCATCGACCGCAAGCAGGTCGTGTCGATGGACCGCTTCAGCCTTCTGGCGACGATCGCCGCGCGGGAGGCGGCACAGCAGGCGGGATTGAACCCGCACGCGGCCAACACCTATCGGATGGGCACCATCGTCGGCGTCGGCGTCTGCGGCTGGGAGGCAATCGAAGAGAGCTATCGCGCCATCCTGCTCGAAGGCAAGAACCGCGCCGGCATCTTCACCGTGCCGAAAGTAATGCCGGGCGCTGCCGCCGGCCACGTCAGCATGAATCTTGGTCTGCGCGGGCCGGTCTTCGGCATCACCTCTGCCTGCTCGTCATCCAACCACGCCATTGCCTCGGCGGTCGACCAGATCAGGCTCGGCCGTGCCGACGTCATGGTCGCCGGCGGCACCGATGCGCCGCTGGTCTGGGGCATCCTCAAGGGCTGGGAGGCCCTGCGGGTATTGTCGCCGGACACCTGCCGGCCGTTTTCGGCCGATCGCCAAGGCCTTGTGCTCGGCGAGGGTGCGGGCATGGTGGTGCTGGAAACCTATGAGCATGCCATGGCGCGCGGCGCCGCCATCCTTGCCGAAATCGCCGGCGTCGGCCTTTCCGCCGACGCCTCCGACATCGTTGCGCCGACCATCGAAGGGCCGGAGGCGGCGATGCGCTTCTGCCTCGTCGATGCCGGGCTCAATCCGGAAGACGTCGACTATCTCAACGCGCATGGCACCGGCACCAAGGCCAACGACCAGATCGAGACGGCGGCGATCAAGCGTGTCTTCGGCGGCCATGCCTACAAGCTTTCTATCTCCTCGACCAAATCGATGCACGCCCACTGTCTCGGCGCGTCCGGCGCGCTGGAAATGATCGCCTGCGTGATGGCGATCCGCGACGGCATCGTGCCGCCGACCGCCAACTATCGGGAAGCCGACGCCGACTGCGATCTCGACATCACGCCGAACGTGGCGCGCGAGCGCGCGGTGCGCACCGCGATCAGCAACAGCTTCGCCTTCGGCGGCACCAATGCGGTGCTGGCGGTCAAAGCCGTCTGAACCGCACCCCTTGCCGGGTTTCGTCGGGGCCGGTGAAACTTTCCATGCGCATATTGATCGCGCCAGGCGTCGCGCCTAACTCTCTGCGACCCGCCGTGACCGCGCCGTTCGGGGCGCCCCCCGACCAGGAGTTTCGATGACCGATCTGTCCGCGTTTCCGATTGCCACGCGCTGGCCGGCAAACCGTCCCGACCGCATCCAGCTTTATTCGTTTCCGACGCCGAACGGGGTGAAGATATCGATCGCGCTGGAGGAACTTGGCCTGCAGTACGAGCCGCATGCTGTCGACATCGGCAAGAACGAAAGTTGGACACCGGAATTCCTGTCTTTGAACCCGAACGGCAAGATACCGGCGATGATCGATCCGGACGGCCCGGGCGGCAAACCGATCGGCCTGTTCGAATCCGGCGCCATCCTGCTCTACCTCAGCGACAAGACCGGCAAGCTGGTCCCGGCAGACGCAACGCTGCGTTACGAGACGATCCAGTGGGTGTTCTTCCAGATGGCTTCGATCGGGCCGATGTTCGGCCAAGTCGGTTTCTTCCACAAATTCGCCGGGCGCGAAATCGCCGACAAGCGCCCCCTGGAACGTTATCGCGACGAGTCGCGACGGCTGATCGGCGTCCTCGAAACGAGGCTCAAGGGCCGCAGCTGGATCATGGGCGACGATTACACCATCGCCGACATTTCGATGCTTGGATGGGTGCGCAATCTGATCGGCTTTTATGAGGCACGGGAACTCGTCGGTTTCGACGATTTCCCCAGCGTCGGCGCATGGCTGGAGCGCGGCCTTGCCCGGCCGGCGGTGCAGAGGGGCCTCACCATTCCGGCCAGAGCCTGATCGAAAGCCAGACTGGCCCGGCTATTTTGCCTTGGTCCGGGGTTTCGAGCCCTTGCCGACTACGGAAGCGGCAAGCGAGGCCGCACCTTTGGCGGTCGCAAGCACGGCACCGGCGGCGACGTTGGCCGTCGTTTTGACGGTGCGCATTGCGCTGCCTGCGATCGATCCTCTGCTGCTTGCCGGCTTTTTGGGCTTGGGTGCAGCGGCTTTGGCCGCGGCAGGCACCACCTTCTTCGGCGCCGCCTTGCCAAAGCTGGGCTTTGCCGCGTCCTTGGAGCGGGCCGCCACTGCCGGGCCGGCGCTGGTTTTCGCTCGCGTTGCTTTTGATCGTGTTGCCCTGCCCTTGGCGGGCGCAGGCTTTCTTGCCATGGTTTCCATCGAACTGTTCCCTCATGCGGCACGATTGCCGTGTCCGGGATAACGGCCTGAAAGTGTTAAGGTTCCGGCCGAACAGTCCTTACAGATCAGGCCTGTTCACCAACCACCAGGTCGGCGGGCCGCCGACGGGCAAGCACGCGATCGATGTTCGGCATGTCGTTGGAAGCAATCCAGGCGCGCGCGTCCTCGTCGGACCGGCCGTGCTCGTGCCATCGCTCCAGCAGTCGGCGCTCGAGGTCGGCGCGCGGCACATCGACAAAGATCGAGAAGTCGAACAGCGGCGCCAGCCGCGTCCATGGCTCTTCGTCGAGCAGCAGATAATTGCCTTCGACCAGGATGAATTTGGTGTCGGCGGCGATGATCGCAGCGGCGGCGCGCGACAGCTCCATGCTGCGGTCGAAGACCGGGATCGCGATATCCGGTTCGCGGGCGCGGATGCGCTTGAGCAGCGTTTCGAAGCCGGCAAAATCAAAGGTTTCCGGGGCACCTTTTCGCTGGCGAAGGCCGCGTCGCTCGAGCACGACATCATCGTAATGGAAGCCGTCCATCGGCACGACTTCCGCCGTGCCTTCCGGCAGCAGGTCGTGCAAGCCTGCCGACAATGTCGATTTGCCGGCGCCGGGCGGACCGGCAATGGCAACGATGAAGCGCGGCGCCTTGCCGGCGCGCTTGAAGATGGCAGCAGCAATATGGGCGATCTCGGACATTGGAGCCTTTCTGGCTGAGTGTTTTCGATCTTGGCGACAATTCGCGGGAATTTCAAACCCGAGATTAGTTTCCTCGCTCAGGGATTTTGACCGTCCGTCGGCAAATCGCAAAGCTTTGAGATTGCCCGAAACGATCGTCCCTTTCGTCATCCTGGGGCGGAGCAAGGAGCGAAGCGACGCAGCGCAGACCCCGGGATCCATGCCGTGACATCAGGGCGCCTCAGCGGCGCAGAATTCTGTTCCGCCGCATTCCTCGACGACGGTCGCGGCATGGATCCCAGGGTCTCCGCGACGTCGCTTCGCTCCTGCTCCGCCCTGGGATGACGAAGGTGGGGAGGCGAGCTCTCAAGCTGGGGCCGACCTGCCGATCCGCAGGAAATCGCTGTCGAAGCCAATGTCGCGCACGGCGCCGTCGGCGGCCAGGATGCGCATGCGGCCCGGTAAGCTCGCGACGTCGCGCGGCGGCTCGCCGGATGGCCACGGCAGTGCGCCGATGACATGGCGGAACGAAAAGCTGCGCCCTTCAGAAAGGGCAAACGCGGTCGCCACGCCTTCATGCTTCAGCCAGTTGTCGCCGAGCGATGCGGCATGGCCGACGGCCGTGCGGCCGTCCTCGATGCCGAGCACGCCGCGGTGGCGGCCGCTCCATGGCGCATAATCGCGCCCGCCATTGCTGACCCACAGCATGGTGACCGGCAGTTCGGCTGGGTTCTTCAGCACCAGCACCAGATCGGCTTCCGCCTGGCGCGCCAGCGCGGTCCAGCCCGGCCCGCCATGATCGGCCTCGACCAGCGTGACAAAGTCCTCACGCTGCTGGTCCATGCGATAGGCGGTCAGGTCGATCATGCCGCCGTCGGCGGCGGGAAAGCGCGTCAGGTCGGCGGTCCGTGCCGGGTAGGCGAGCAAAGAGCGGCCGCGAGCCGGATCGGGTTCCGGCGCCTCGTTCGGCGTTGCGGCAAAGCGCTTCGCCGAGAAAGCCAGCCTGCCGCCGGCCGTCATTACCGTCATCGGGTGGTGGGCGACGGGAATGGCGCCGACGCCGCCGGAAAAGACGTGCTCCTGATAGAGAACGGGATGATCGTCGCGCAAGGTCAGGATCTTGTCGACGGTTGCGCCCATGACCGGGCGCTGCAGACGGAAGACGGCGCGCCAGCCATCGGCCGTCGCGGCGCTGTCGACGACGTCCCAGCGACTATTGGCCGGCCAGCCATGCAAGGGTGCCGCTTCGACGTCGCTGGTCGAGAACGGCGCGCAGAGGAAATCGCCGGACAGGTGGACCGTCCCTTCAGGCAGATCTTTCGGCAGCGTCTCGCGCGGCTCTTCGACCCAGGGTGCGCGATGCAGCGGCTTCAGCCGACGGCCGTCGATCTCGATCGCCATGTCGGCGAGATGGCCGACGGCAAGATCAACCGATACCGAAATCCCCTTTGCCGTAATCGTGACCGTATCCATGTGCGCACCTACCGATTCTGCCAGCCCGATTCTGGCGGCCCGATTCTGCCGGCGCCAGCAAAGCCCACTCGCCGCCCCTTGCGCAAGCGCGGCGGCCGGCAATTCGCATCGGACGGCTTGGCACAGCCGCCACGTCTGCCTGTGGACAGGGCACCATTCCAGGGCGCGACGATATTAACCAAATGGACTGTGCCTTTGCGTTAAGATAGCTTCGCCTCGTCTCAGAAACAGCCTGCCTTCGGAACCGACTTGTCCGCCTTCCGCTTCTTTTCGCTCATCCACAATTACGTCGCGGTGCTGATGCTGCTGCTGTTTGCGGCCGGCTGTACGACGGTGACGCCCCCTGACAGCGTGCTGGCGGTGCCGGCGCCGCCGCAGAAATATGCCGCGATGGTCATCGATGCCGGCACCGGCAAGACGCTGTTCGAGGTCAATTCGACGGCGCCGCGTTATCCGGCGTCGCTGACCAAGATGATGACGCTGTACCTTCTGTTCGAGGCGCTGGACCAGGGCCGTATCAGCAAGGAGACGCAAATTCCGGTGTCGGACAACGCCGCCCGGCAGCCGCCGACCAAGCTGCGGTTCAGGCGCGGCGAGACCATCGACGTCGATTCGGCGATCCGCGCGATCGTCGTCAAATCGGCCAATGACGTGGCGGTCGCCGTCGCCGAATATCTCGGCGGCAGCGAAGAGGCGTTCGCCGGCATGATGACCGCCAAGGCGCGCCAGATCGGCATGAGCAGCACCGTATTCCGCAACGCGTCGGGCCTGCCGGACGGCGACCAGCACACGAGCGCGCGCGACATGGCGGTGCTCGGCATGGCGCTGCACGCCCGCTTCCCGCAGCATTTCCACTATTTCTCCGAAAGCGATTTCATGTTCCGCGGCAGGCTGGTGCGCGGCCACAACGACATGCTCGGCCGGGTGCGCGGCGTCGACGGCATCAAGACCGGCTACATCCGGGCTTCCGGCTTCAACATCGTTACCTCCTATAATGCGGACGGGCGCAGGCTGATCATCGTGGTGATGGGCGCCGACAGCGCGCGCCAGCGCAACGACCACGTCGAAGCGCTGATCCAGCGCAGCCTGTCGACGGCATCGGCGGCAAAAACGCGGCTGCTGTATGCCGAGGAGCAGTGACGATTGACGTCCGGCGGGCGGCGGATCAGGGCGCTCATCGGGCGACAAACGCAGAACCGCCGTTTTGAGCGACACTGCTGAGATACTTCGCAGGCGGCTTGCCAAGCGCTTTCTTGAACATGGTGATGAAGGCGGTGACCGATTCGTAACCGAGATCGGCCGAAACCTGCTGCACGCTCGCGCCGGAGGCGAGCTCGCGCATTGCGACGATCAAATGCAATTGCTGGCGCCAGCGCCCGAAGGTCAGCCCTGTCTCCTTTACCACGAGACGTGCGAGACTGCTCTCGCTGAGCGCGACGCGATTGGCCCATTCCGCCAGGGTGCTGCGGTCGGCAGCATCTTGCGCCAACGCCGCCGCGATACGCCTCAAGCGCGGCTCGGACGAGATCGGCAAATGCAGCTGCTGGACAGGCATGCGCGGCAGTTCGGCGAGCAGTACCCTGGTCAGGAGCTCGCTCCTGGCGTCATCGTCCTCACCGCGATCCGCCAGCTCGATGATGAGCTCGCGCAGCAACGGCGAGATCGAAAGCGTGCAGCACCGGTCCGGCAGCTCGGCAGCTCCCGGCTCGATATAAACGAAGAAAATCCGGGCATTGGCGGTCGCGACATTGCTGTGCTCCATGTTGCCCGGAATCCACACCGCGCAATGGGGCGGCACCATCCACAGGCCGCTGGGGACGCGGCATGTGACGCCGCCGCCGAGCGCGAAGACGAGTTGGCCTTTGCGGTGGCGGTGGTCCGGCACCTCCGCCCTGGTTTCGGTAACGTCAACGCGCACGGCGATTGCCGAGGCGAGGACATCATCCGGATCGAAAGGCCAGGGGTAGCGGAGAGGCTGCCTCATATTGACTGATTTTAGCGATGAAATGCAAAGATATCTAAATTACTCAAACAGGAAAGTCGATAGTTTAGGGCCTTAAATAACTCAGAAGCCGGCAGGCGGGCTTTCAGTGCCCTGCTTGCGTTCTGAACGTCGGATCAACAAGCCCGGCGCACGAAAACAGGCTGGCGTCCGCCATGCAGCAAGAAAGGACGATATCAATGCTCGCCTTGGTCACATCTTCCGATAGCGCCACCGGGCTGAAGCTCGCCGAGCTTGGCGAGCCCGAGCCCGCCCCGCACCAGGCGCTGGTCTCAGTCCGGGCAGTCTCGCTGAATCGCGGCGAACTGCGCCTGCTCAAGATCCGCCCTGACGGCTGGGTGCCTGGCCAGGACGTCGCCGGAATTGTCGAGCGCGCCGCGGGCGATGGCTCCGGGCAGGCCGTCGGCGCCCGGGTAGCGGCTCTGGTCGACGAGGCCGGGTGGGCCGAGCGCGTCGCCGTTCCAACGGACCACCTCGCCCTGCTGCCGGACGATGTCAGCTTCGTCTCCGCCGCCACTGTTCCGGTTGCAGGCACGACCGCGCTGCGGACCCTGCGCCATGGCGGCGACCTGGCCGGCCAGCGGGTCCTGATTACCGGCGCAAGCGGCGCAGTCGGCCGTTTCCAGATCCAGATCGCCCGCCAGCAGGGCGCGTCGGTGACGGCGGTCGCCGCTGCCCGACATGCCGAAGATCTCCGCGGCCTCGGAGCCGAGCGGGTCGTCGAAACGATCGAGCTCGCCGAAGGACTGTTCTCGCTGATTACCGAGTCGGTCGGCGGCGACAGCCTCGCCCACGCGATCGAACGGGTGGCGCCCGGCGGGACCGTCGTCATGTTCGGCTCGAGCAGCGGCGAACTCACGCCCATCGGGTTCCGCCAGTTCGTCCCGGGTCACGAAGGCGCGCGGCTGCAGACCTTCGCCTACTACGCTTCCGGTCCGGAGGTCGGCGCCGACATCGCCTCGTTGCTCGCGCTGATCGCAGCCGGCCGGCTCGAAACGCGCGTGGTCCTGACCGTGCCGTGGCGGGACGTCGGCCAGGCCCTCGACGCGCTGCGGCAGCGCAGCATCAGCGGCAAGGCAGTGCTCACCATGACGGAATGAGCAGGCGCGGCCGCCGGACGGGACACCGTCTGGGCTGCTACGGCAATCTGGGCCCGTCCGCGATTGCCCGTTGAAGCCGGCGCCTGCTTCCGCTAAGAAGCCGTGGCTGGCCGGTTTACCGGCTGGTTCGTTTTTGGGATCACCGATCCTGAAGGCACCCGTAGCTCAGCTGGATAGAGCGCTGCCCTCCGAAGGCAGAGGTCACAGGTTCGAATCCTGTCGGGTGCGCCAACTCCCAAGTGCACGGCCCGGACACATAGGTTACGGTTTATACCGGAGACATGGTGGACCGCACCCCTGGGTGAGACACCAATTAGGGACAGTTCCCCAGATATTGGATTGCGCACGGCCTCATAACGCGACTGTTAAGTAGGCGACCGCGGGAAGTCCGCAGGGGGTCGAGCTTGTGTAAAAACGCCGGGCCTGGCTCCAATCAGATCCGTGGATCGTGTACTGTGATGAGACGTCGGGACCGAGGATCAGCGGATATGGACGAGGAGGGCTTGGCCGAGATCTCAGCCCGATATATTCGCTTCGCCGATACGGAAGCTCGCGGTCGCTCGCCGCTCTACGAGGAGTTGGCTCGGGCAGTCGCTGGGAACCGGGAGGCGCTCGGTTTCCTGTCGACCCTTCCGGACCTAAAGCGGCAACCGAACCTTCTACTTGCAGCGGTGCGTCACCTGTTCGGCACGCCGACAGGGTGGACCGAGTTTCGCCAGGCGCTTCAGGCTAATCCCGACGCTATCCGCTCGCTCATGCTCGAGCGCTCAACGCAAACCAACGAGCCGGGAAGATGCGCCACCCTGCTCCCCGTGCTGGCGCGTTTGCCGCAGCCGCTGGCCCTCATCGAGGTCGGGACCTCCGCAGGGCTCTGCCTCATGCCCGACCTCTATGGCTATGACTACGGACGCAAGGTGATCCGCGCACCCGCGATGGCTTTGGAGCCGCCTGTCTTCCGATGCCTCGCCAGCGAAACAACGCCATTGCCGACGGCCTTGCCGCAAGTCGTCTGGCGGGCGGGATTGGACCTGAGCCCGATAGATGCTTCGGACG
>NZ_JAMYKU010000019.1:0-153216 GCF_040317575.1 Mesorhizobium sp. M1423 | reverse complement strand
CGTGCACGGCGTCAAACGTGTCGTCGATGTCGAGCACGATCCGCTTCGGAATCTGCCAGAAGGAGGCGCAGTAGAGGTCGACCATGTCACCGTGTTCGAATAGGAAAGATCGGAGCCGGGCACTGCTTTGACGTAGCCCGAATCCTCAGTGACGACCCCCAACGCACGCAGGCGGATCTGTCAAGGGCTTGGCGCTTCCGTGACCGAGGCTCCTGCCTGCGGGACGCTCGCGGCTTGCGCAAGGTCCGCCGCGACGGCCTGGTGTCCCATCACGATGAGGACAACGGCCGCTGTTAGTCCCCGTGCCGCGCGCATTCGCTTTCTCGCCATGATATTGGTTTCCTTGCTCTTCAGAACGAAAAGTCTTGCTCGAATTGCGTGAGATTGGCAGAGCGCTCATGCGCAGTTTGCGTGGGACCGCGCACATATTATTGGCGCCGTGCTCGCAATCATCGACCTGTACTCACCTATTGAAACGTTGCTCTTTGTCTGGGTCCCGCCCACCTATCGAACGCCATCGGCTTGCCAGCCGATCGCACTGCGAAGGAAATTGGTGCCCAATGCAATGAATGCGGCCCGCTCCCGATTGTTCTTGCCGTAGCCGTGCCCGCCCGCGCCGGCCTCGTAGAAGTAAGCGGGATAGCCAAGAGCCTGCAGCTTTGCCGCCATCTTACGCGCGTGGCCCGGGTGGACCCGGTCGTCCCGCTTCGTGGTGGCAAGCAGGATCGGCGGATAGGGTTGTCCCGGCGTTGCGGCGTGATAGGCGGAGATTTTCCTTTAGGAAACCCATCCCTCCGGCTTGTCGGGATCGCCATATTCGTCAATCCAGCTCGCGCCCGCCAAAAGCTTGGTGTAGCGGCGCATATCGATAGCGGGACTGTGCAGAACAGCGCGCCGAAACGCTCAGGATAGCGGATAAGCATATTGGCGATCAGAAGGCCGCCATTTGAGCCGCCCTCGGCGGCAGTCCGCCTCGGTAGCGTAATGCCCCTCCGCACGAGGTCGGCGGCAACGGCGGCGAAATCGTCATGGGCGAGACGCTTGCCCGCCCTGCGCCCCGCCTCATGCCAACGGGTGCCGAACTCGCCGCCGCCCCGGATGTTCGCCACCACGCACGTGCCGCCGCGTTCGAGCCACAGCTGGCCGAGCGAGGAGTTGTAGTGGGGCAGGACCGATTTGCCGTACCCGCCGTAGGCGGTGAGGTGAACCGGGGCATCCCCGTTCCCATTCGCCGGACCGACCTGCGTATAGGGGATCATCTCACCATCGGTCGAGACTGCCTCGTGGCGCGTCACCACCAACCCGAATGCGTCGAAATTCTCCGGGTCGCGCTTCAGGATTACTGGAGCGCCAAGAGGAGGCGCGGCATTGAGGTCTAGTAGGAGAAGCTTCCGCGGCGTGATTGGGTGCTGAGCCGAAATGAGGACCTCTCCATTGACCTCGTGACGTTCCGCATCGAGCGACCGAAGGTGAACAGTCCCTTCGGCGGGCACGGTGTCCAGCGCTCGGCGCGTCCATTCCTGGCGGTCGAGGGTGAACATCTCGAAACGCGGATCGAGGTTGACGAGGTAGGAGATAATGAGCTTCCCGTTATTCCAGGAGAATGACTGCAGGGAGCGCCCGTCGCCTGGTTCAAAGAGGATGGCAAAACTGCGGTCGCCGGCGATGAAAGAGGAAAGCGAGATACCGATCAGCGCGTCCGCGGCATGGGTCATCCCTCCCACTGTCCATGGCTTGCGCGGCTTTACCGCCAGCCAGTCGCCGAAGCCGCTCCACGAGCCGTCCCGAGGAAGATCGATCCGCATCTTCGGCCCGCTCCTGTCACCGATTCGGCCGATCTTCTCCAAGAAGGTCGACTGCTCGATGAACCAGAGGCGCTCGCTCTCAGCGGTGCGGTCCAAATGGCCGGACACGCCGAGGGATTCGGAACCGGTCTCGAAGATTACCGGCGCGGTGAGCGGATCCGCGCCACGCTTCCACAGCCGTACGGTGCGCGCGTAGCCGGAGCGGGTGGCCATGCCATCACCAAACGCACTAGAAAGCAGAAGCTTGTCAGGGTCGAGCCAATTAACCCCGCCCTTGGCCTCCGCGAGGTTGAAACCGTCGGCGACGAAGCTAAGAGACTCCAGATCGAATTCGCGATTCACGACCGCCTCGCTGCCGCCGCGCGACAGGCCCAGAACGGCTCTTTCCCGTCTCTCCGGCTCAAGGGACGCGCCGCGCCAGATCCAGTCCTCGGTAGCGGCGAGGGCGTCCAGATCGAGCAGTAGCTCCCAATGGGAATCCACTTTCATGTAGGCGGCAAGGGTGGTCCGGAGCCACAGTCCGCGCGGATTCCCGGCATCTTGCCAGAATTGTAGAGGTACGGGCCGCGGCGGGTGATCAAGGGGAATCTTGTCAGGACGGTCGAAGATTGCTGTCAGGGCGTCACGGTCGCGATCGAACTGCGTTACACCGAAGTGCCCCAGGGTTCTGGCCGACTGGCTGGCGGCCCAGGCAAGTGCCCGTTCGCCTTCTACATCTTCGAGCCAAAGATAGGGGAGACGCAGAGGCCGGTGCGGTTCCCTAAAAGCAGGTTGATCCGGTCAGTCCGCCTTGCCCGAACAGCCCCATCGTCTCGCGCACCAGCGCCGCCAGCGTCGCCACCACGTTTCGTGCCGGACCTCCCGCGCCGACCACCTCGGCAGGCACACGGGCGCCATTCAACCGCGAAACCGGATTCGTCATGCCGTCCATACAGTGACCGGATCCCACCCCGTCAACGTCAACGATATCCCACAAACCTTTTGTCCGAAGCCGGACAAGAATATCGGAAACCCGACTAAACGGTCGGGCGGGCCGGGTGGTGATGTGGACGCTTAGTGCAACTCCCAACGGTGCGCCAGCCGGCACGTAAGTTGCGTGGGTCACGGCCGATGGCTGCAGCTCCGTCGCGGAGCCTAGTGGCGGCTCATCAGTCTCGCTTTTAACGCGAGTAGACTGGCGGCAGTTCTTCATGGGCCAGAGGACGACGTGGATATCCGGTCGTTCGGTTCGCGAACAGCCGATCTGATTGGATTGTTCAATGGCCCATCGCTATTATAATCTCCCGTCCCTCGCGGTCCTAACTGCCCTTGAGGTATTCGAGGCATCGGCACGTCATCTTTCGATCGAGCTTGCAGCTTCCGAGCTGAACCTGACAGCGGTAGAGATTCGTCGGCAGATCAAAGTCATTGAGGACGAGCTCGGTGTTCCGCTGTTCGTGAGGCCAGGAACCGGCGTGGTGCTTACCAGCGCTGGCAAAGACCTCTACACCGAGCTGGCAAGCATTTTTTCCAAGGCGTCTGATGCGGTCAAGACCATTAAACGTGGCGGTCGTTCCCGGATGTCACAATTGCCTCCACCGATGCGTTCGCGTGGATCTGGCTGATACCGCGCATGCCGTCGCCCCGCGCGCCTTTGCGTCGCCCGAAGTATAGGGTGCGGCTATCGCCAGCCATTATGGGTTCGGACGATGTTTGCTGGACGTGACCATCTAATATCCGATTGGCAAAGCGGATGCGAAGCGCGAAGGAGAAGACGTAACCTTATCGCCATTGCCGGTGTCATTCGGCCGACGATGGAAGCTGTCGACACACTCGCCGAGGAAGGCATTTCGGTCGAAGTGATCGATCCACGTACGTTGAAGCCGCTCGATCATGAGGCCATCAAAACGTCAGTCGCCAAGACCGGACGGCTTGTGATCGTTGAGAACGCGCACCGCGTCTGCAATGTCGGAAGTGAAATCGCCGCGGTGATGGCGGAGGAGGCGTTCGATCTGTTGAAGCGCCCGATCCTGCGGGTGAGCGCTCCAGATATTCACGTACCCTTCAGTCCGGCCCTCGAGAAGGATTTCTTGCCAACGAAGGATCACACCATCGCCGCCGGACGGCGGCTGCTCTGACATCTCAAGTCTCCGACAGAATGGACTTCATTCTACCCTCCAGTGGAATGTGAGCCTGATTCGAAACTCGGTTTCGCACGACGCGAAGCTGCTATGCGGCGAAGCATGAGGCGGATCGACACGCTGAAGATGCACGCCTCGGCGCTGGATGGTAGCCTCGAAGTCCTTGACGAGCGGGCGCCACGTCCCAGCCAGGCGCTCGATTGCCACAGGTAACGACGGCGACTTTGCCTGATAGCCGATTCCTCAAAAATTCCTGCTATCCTGCCGTGAAGCCGCCATCTATTGGAACGGCAACGCCCGTGATGTGCCTGGCTTCCTCGCTCGCGAGGAACACCGTCAAGCGCGCAATTTCTTTCGGACTCGCCACGCTGCCCTGGGGTATTGAATCAACATGCCTTTGCAGGACCTCATCCACGCTAACTGGCTCGCTGTGGGCAGACACAAGCATGGGCATATTAACGGCGTCAGGGCAGACGGCATTGATGCTGATTTGCTCTTTGGCGTGATCAAGGGCCATGGCGCGTGTCAGCAGAACGACCGCGCCCTTGGCGGCATAATAGGCCGCCAGCCCGGAACAGCCAACCAGCCCCACATTCGAGGCTATGTTCACAATGCTGCCGCCTCCGGTCCTCCTCATAGACTTCACTGCGGCGCGGCTGAAGTAGAACACACTGTTGACATTGGCGTCGAATGTTTGGCGCCAATCGTCATCCGTGGTATCGACGGCGCTTCCACGCCCGATGATCCCGGCGCTGTTGACCAAGACGCCGACTTTTCCGAACCGCGCTACGGTGGACTTGATCACCTGATCGGCGAAGGCGGAGTCAGCCACATCGCCCAGCACTAATTCGACCGGACAACCCAGCTTCTCAACCGTCTCGAAGGCTCGTTGGCCCCTCTCCCGATCGCGGCCGACCAATACGAGTGAGGCCTTTGTCGCGGCGAAGGCCTGGACAATGGCCTCTCCTATCCCCGACGTTGCGCCAGTAATGATAACTACCTTCTTGAAATGCGTCATGTAGTGATTGATCCTTGGACACGATCACAAATCCTAGTGCTCCCGCCACAAATATTCATTTTGAAGTGCGGTGAGCCGTTGCCGTAAAATTTCTGCTGACTAGTTCGCAGTATCGCAGGCACGAGATACGAGGACTCAAAGACGGTGACCTGCCACTCTTCGATCCAGAAGCGATTAGAGGCTCGGCCGTTTTTGTCACGCTATAGGGCTCAGGTTGAGCAGCGGGCAGAGGCGCGAAGCGTCGTTGAGGCAGCGTCGGAGCCCGACTGCGGTGAAGACCTCGGCGAAGCCCCGGGGTTGTAGTCTTCCGCCCATTCGGCGAAGGCGCTGCAGGCGTGATCGAGGCCCAAGAACAGGCTTTCCTTCAAGAGCTCATTCCGCAGGCACCCGGAAGACCCAATAGTGTGCGTCCTCCTCGGCGACGTATCTGCCGTTCCTCAGACACTGTGCCGGTATAAGGACGCCCTCATCCTGCAGGCGCCGTACCTCGCCTTCAAAGGATGTCGTCTCCGCGTAGCTCTTGCGGGTGCTTGCAATGACGAAGCCGTTCGGGCGGGTGACGCGAGCCAGCTCGCGCAACCCATCCGGTCGGACGTGTCCGAGCGTGAGGACGCCGGAGCAGACGGTCAGGTCATAGCTCGCGCTGGAATAGTCGGAGAGCTGCCCGTTAAGGTCGACATCGCCTCGGGCATGGCGGTAGACGCCGGTTTGCCGGGCCTTTTCGGCCATCTCTTCGGAGAGATCGAACCCGTCAATCAACCGAAAGCCGAGGCGTTCCAGTTCCACGCCGACGAGCCCTGTTCCGCAGCCAGCGTCCAGGATTGCGATGGCGTTTCGCTGCCCGTCCAAATAGGCCGTCTGCACGGCGCCTGCCAGTTCCGCCACGATCACCGGCCCGCGGTACCCGACGTGGCCCTGATCCCGATCGAAGGAGTTCGCCCATCCGCAATATAAGTCGGCCAAGCGACCGGCGTCGCCATCAAGGGCATGGGATGCCTTCATGCGCTCTCGTGCGGCTTGCTCCGTTGCTGTCTGCTGATCCAGGGTGTTCACAACAGTTCCTCCGTGTAAGGGTAGATGGGGTGCGGCACTGCATTCATGGGCGCGCTATGGCCGCGGCTGAAGCCACGAACTGCTTTTTGCCACTATGCGGGGCATGGATGTTTGACCATGCGAAGGCGTCTAGACAGAAGGTAATCACGTCAACGTCCTCTAGCGGAAACATATGTCCACCCTCTCGGCTTGATCCGCCCGGCGGAGTTGGTCAGCAATTCCTGACCTGGCTGCTGCCGGTCCTGATCGACGTCTCCACGACAAGCCATCGACACTCCCAAGACGGGTAGCAGAAAGACGATTTGGTATTCTCAAGAGCGACTGTACCAGAGGCATGCAGGAGCAAGAAGGTTATTTTTGAGAATTTTACGTTACGTTACGTTACAATTTGATATTTCGAATGTACTGACACATATGGGTAAAAACATTGTAATAACCCGCCCGTGCGATAACGTTGTATTGGAACTAATTCGCAAGGGAGGAGCCCGCAGGAGGTTAGCCTCGGTGAGGCGTTGGAAGGTGGCGTAAGTCGGGTCCTTGCGCGTCGACCTCTGATACACTTTCGAGCCCTGGGGCAAACTGGAAGAGATGTCGGATGATCCTATGACCGAGGTAAGTGGCGAGGAACGGTAGACGACCCTGCGGATTTGATGCCCGCCCGGTACCATTCCAGGATACGGTTTAGGTCGATCCTGGAGCGCCGGGTTCAACTGCAGGAAGTGGTCGAACCTCAACAACCGCGCAGACTGCGAGGTGTATTTGTACCCCGATTGCGCATCAGAGTGACGTGCTCAGCCATGACTTCTCCCAGTACGCTGCCGAAGGGCTGTGGTGGCCAATTGAGCAAAGGCCTTTTCCGGATTGCGCGACGCCAGAGCGCGCCAGACCGGCATACACTGCGTGATATTGCACGCTTCGCGCAGGGTGGTGATGGGATTGCGATCGATCGCGTCGGCTTTCAGAAGGTGATCGAGGAACCGGTCAATGATGCGGGTACGGTGTAACAGCGTCGTCGCTGCCCGGCATTCGGCCGAAACCTCCAGCCAACGCCATCAGCACGTCCTGACCGAGTTCGCCGTGGCGCTCGACGACATCTTGGAAGCCATGCAAGACTTGGCGGTAGCAGGCTCGGCTCTTCATGCTGCGCAGATCAAGGCGCGCGAGATAGCGGCCAATGGTCGTGCGATCGGGATCGGGCCAACGAGCGGTCATGCCAGCACCTCCGCGCCCGGCACATCGAGCGCGATGGCCCTGAGATCCTCGGTGGCAAGCTTGAGATAGGGCGCCGTCGACGCGGCGATGCCCCAACAAATCGCCGATGACCTTCTGCGGACCTGATGCGCGCAACATCTCGACCGCACGCGCATGACGGAAGATGTGTGGTCCACATTTGCCTGGAGGTTGACGCCGGCATCGCGAAGCCGCCGCCGGACCAGGCTGTATAACTTTCCGAGCTTGCGATAGTACGCGCGCGTACGGATGAAGATTTTCCTTGGCATCGGTCGTGGGTCGTCCCAAGCCGCTCCGATACAGATTTCAGCGAGCAGCGCGTCAGCTTCAACGCACGCAGGTCCATATAGCGGTCGATGTCGCCGAGGCTCGGGTCAATGGGGCCTTCGACACCGCATCGTTCGAGTTGCCAGCCAAGGAAGTGTCGAGCCTCCCACAAGAACGCGTCGATGCTGGGCCGGGCAAAGCCACGCTCCTCGTGAAGCCAGGTCTCGTATTCGTTGCAGATTGTAAATCGCAGTGCATCGGCGGCGCAGGTCGCTTTCGGGGCGGGTGGCCACTGCCCCTGCACAAGCCGAAGCAGTGCGTGAATGCCCGCGCACGGAATCTGGTGCCAGCGCGGACCGGGACGTCGACCACGACGCTGCCGAAACAGGGCGACCGAATCGCGCAGATATCGCTCCACCTGGGCTTCGGTCACATCCGTGACCACGATATTTTCGCCGGCAACATGGTCGAGGAACCCGCGCGCATAAGCACAATAGTTTCCTACCACCATCGGGCTGTACTGTTGGCTCATCAGTTCGGCTTTGAGCTCGGTAATCAGTTCGCAATCGGATTTCGACATCAATGGCTCCTCTGCTGGTCAAAACGACCGCAGAGGTTCGTCGGAATAATGTGGAGCAAAATCCCTCGACAACGGCAGAATTGTGCGGATTTCACGCGTTCCCTCACATTCTTGCGACCTCACGATTAGTAAAAATATGCTCACCTGACCATCTTTTTGACGTACGGTTTCGCATATTGCGGCGGGATCAGTTTAACCTCATGGCCAAGCGCCTGCAGCAGGCGGGCCCAATGGTGCGATCCTCCGCACGCTTCGATTGCGACTACCGTTGGCGGCGCCTTCTCGAAGAAAGTCACATCTCCTTGCGCCGCAGCTTTTTGCGCACCACCACATCTTCGGCTGCATTCACACCATGCAACTGAAAGACGTGCTTTGACGGTGAGCGCTATTTTCCCTGCACGTTGACGCGGGCGCTTTCGACGGATGGCCTCTAATCGAGCAGCACGATCGGCTCGTCACTGTCGTGGCCGCTCCGGTATGCCCACACGTACGAGGTGCTGGCGGCCGCTCTGTCCATTTCCTTCAGCACCTGGACCGTGGTCTCGTCACCATGGATGAGGGGCTGCGATCTGAGCCGCAGCTTCAGCGCGCCATAGATGCGGGAGAGATGCTTTTCGCTCGAGCCGATCACCCAGTGACCCAGAGCGCCACGGCTGACAGGAACACCCGCGCGCTCGAAGGCCTGGGCCAGGCGGCAGAGCGGTGTGCCGTCGACGTATTTGTGAACGAGCGCGAAGGCCAGCGTCGAAGCCGTGGCGATGCTGCCCGGCAAGGGGCGGGCATCGGCGCGGTCACGACCGGCGTGTTGATGCCGGTACGCTCACAATGACGGCAAGCATACTTGAACCGCACATTCTGCAGGACCTTCGCCTTCACCTCGATATGAAGTTGCTCGGTAACGGCCTCGCCCATGCGATGCATCTGATGACGGCAGCAAGGACAAGCCTTCTGGTCGTCAGGAAGGTCATACTCAACGCGCTCGCGCGGCAGGTTTTCCGGCAAGGCCTTGCGGCCGCGCTTCTTTCCCGTCGCCCCTTCGCTCGCCGGCAAGCCCGTCGTCTCCTTTGCTTGAGGTTTTCAACGACTTCATTCTGGCCCATCGATCCCGTGGGAGGCCGTCCACTCCAACCAGTCTGGACGGCCTCTGCGGAAAGACGGTGCCGATCGCCTCAGGGAAACCCTTGAGGCCGTCGACGACCGCGATCAGGATATCGGAGACGCCACGGTTTCAGCTCGTTTATGACAAGCAACGAGAGCTTGGCGACCTCGGTCGGCGATGATGCCGAGTATCTGCCGAGCCCGTCGGCCAGGAATGCTGAGCTCGATGTAGACGGCTTTCTTGCGCACGATGCCTTCGTCCCTGATTGTCGAAGAAGAAGAGTGTATAGACCGCATCGAGCGATCTATTCCGTCATTCGGCCTCCTCCACCAGGACGGCGTCGGTGACGGCCCGGATCAATTCCGGCGAGACCTCAATGCTCCTCCAGATGGCTGCGGATCTCGCGCATGCTCATGCCACACGCTTGTTTGGGCTTCCGACATTGTGTCCAACTTCGAACAAACGAAGGTTCGCGGAATTGTTCCGGCGACGTCTCGTCGCTGCAAAAGCAATGTGATTGCAGAGCCTTAATTCAATTGGCGCGGCGCTTGCTCCAGGTTCTATAGCACAGAAAGCACGTAGAAAACAGGAACAAGGCTATTGCTGACACCGCGAAGCCCCATACAAGCGTCTGAGAAGACCGTCTCTGTTCCCTCTGAATATCAGGACATGGTCAACTCCAGAGATCCGTGCGCGGTAGCTGTATTGCGCGTGATTGGTCTGAGGCCGACGGGCCAACGCGTGGCGCTGGCCGATTTGCGGGTGACCGATCTTCATCCGCTTGTGCTTGCGCAAGAAATCAATCAAAGGGCCACCCTGGGCAAGGTCGGCGTCTCACTCGCAACCTTTTACAACGCGCTGAACCAGTTCCGCGAACCAGGGCCTTTACGCATTCTCGGAGTTGACACATCACACGCCTATTTCGACGCGGGCACTTCTGATCACAATCACCTTTTTCGTCGAGGACGAGAAGCGGATCGCCGATGTCTTTTCAGGGCCATCGGCGTAGAGGGCCTGTCCGAGCTGCCCGAAGGCACCCAGATCACCCATACCAACTGTTCGTTCGGATAGCGAAGCTCAGGAATACCGGAAATTAGGATCTGCGCTATGCCATCCCAGGAGGACATCTTCTAATTCTATATTGGAGCAGCGTTTGGATTATGAAATTAAATGGTGATCAGAGACTGGAAGCTTACCGACGGATGCTTCGCATACGTCGATTTGAAGAAGAGGGTATGCGGCAGTGCAAAGGTGACAAGATCGCTGGTTGGTTTCACTCGAGCGTGGGTCAGGAAGCCGCTACCGTAGGGGCATGTCTCGCCCTTCGGGACGATGACGCCATGACCGGCACCCATCGTTCGCACGGCCATCCGATCGGGAAGGGTGCGGATCTGAACACGCTCATGGCCGAGCTGATGGGAAAGGCTGGCGGCATTTGCAAGGGACGCGGCGGTTCAATGCACGTTGCAGACAATTCGGTGGGGATCATCAGCGAATCGGGGATCGTCGGAGGAGGCATCCCTCTTGCCACAGGATGTGCGTTCAGCGCCAACGTGCGGGGCGTCGATCAGGTTACCCTTTGTTTCTTCGGCGATGGGGCGGTGAACCAGGGCACCTTCCATGAGAGTCTCAACATGGCGTCGCTATGGAAGCTTCCGGTCATCTATCATTGCGAGAACAACGGCTATGCAATGACCACATCGGTGGCGCAAAGCCACGGGCAGCCGGACATCGCGCTGCGGGCAGCGGGCTACGGGATGCCAGGGGTAACGGTTGACGGGCAGAGTGTGGGCGCCGTCTATGAAGCTGTGGCAGAGGCCGTCACGCGAGCACGCGCGGGCGAGGGGCCCACTTTAATAGTGGCTAACACCTATCGGTTCGATGAGCACGATTTCGGCATGGTGATTCCGGGAGAGCCTTATCGATCGGTTGAAGAAGTCGAGGCTCACAAACGCAACCGCGATCCGATTTTGCTATATCGCACTGTGCTCCTCGGTGAAGGCATAAATAAGAATACTCTGAGAGCAATCGAGGATGAAGTCGTCGAAGCCGTGAAGCAGGCTGTACAATTTGGTCTAGACAGCCCCCCGCCTCTGCCCGAAACCTTACCTAATTACATGTTCAACTCGCCCCTTGCAGGCCATCACGGCTCTGTGGCGGGGCTGGAGAGGAATTAATTCCACATGGAAACTGATGCCCACAAGCTTGCCTCGACCCCCGGCGCCCATATTCAGATGACCTATTTTGAAGCCCTGGTGCAGGCGCAGATGGAGGAAATGGAGCGTGATGAGCGCGTCGTCCTGATGGGAGAGGAGCTCTCGGTTCATGGCGCTGCCAAACTTATTGAGCGGTTTGGCAAGAACCGGATTTGGAACATGCCGATTTCAGAAGGCAGTTTCACCGGCCTCGGAATCGGGGCTGCCATCAACGGATTGCGGCCGATCGTAGACCTCTCGGTTTCCAGCTTCGTCTATCTCGCCTCGGACCAAATCATCAACCAGGCCTCGAAATTGCGGTATATGACCGGAGGTCAGATCGACATCCCGATCGTGTTTCGTTGCTGCATGTACTCGCTGGGGTCCTTAGCGGCGCAGCATACCGACCGGCCTTATCCGTTCTTTATGAATGTGCCTGGCCTCAAGATCATCAGCCCGACAAGCGCCGCCGACATCAAGGGGCTGATGAAATCGGCCATTCGCGACGGCGACCCGGTAATGGTTTTCGAAGACACCCGCCTGTGGCCGGTCAAGGGCAATGTGACCACAGACCCGGACTATCTAATCCCGATTGGCAAAGCGGATGTGAAGCGCGAAGGAGAAGACGTAACCCTTATCGCTGTTGCCGGTGTCATTCGGCCGACGATGGAAGCTGTCGACACACTCGCCGAGGAAGGCATTTCGGTCGAAGTGATCGATCCACGTACGTTGAAGCCGCTCGATCATGAGGCCATCAAAACGTCAGTCGCCAAGACCGGACGGCTTGTGATCGTTGAGAACGCGCACCGCGTCTGCAATGTCGGAAGTGAAATCGCCGCGGTGATGGCGGAGGAGGCGTTCGATCTGTTGAAGCGCCCGATCCTGCGGGTGAGCGCTCCAGATATTCACGTACCCTTCAGTCCGGCCCTCGAGAAGGATTTCTTCCCAACGAAAGATCACATCATCGCCGCCGTACGGCGGCTGCTCTGACATTCTCAACTCGTTGATTTTAAGACCGCAGCGAAAACTGCAGGATTGCTTGGCGCTGTTTTCCCGCAATTCGTCAAAATCGCAACTCGTCAGATCCGCTATTCGCGCGCGCTGCCTTGGCCGAGGAGATTTTGTATAGCGATAGGACGCCCCAAGCTCAAGGATGGAGCGCACCTTTGATCCCTTGACCGAATCGGGTGCAACCGAAAGTGAAACGGCCTGCTGAGCGTTCGGTAGAGAAGCGGCACGTCGGACCCGTCGCGACGTCAAACGAGTTGAAGGGTGATTTTAAGAAAAAAGACTCCTCTTGACGAACGTCTACTAGTCTAGTGATCCATTTGAACTAGAAGTATTACCGTCGTCAGCAGACCTGTAAATGGCCAAGGTTGATCCATGATCTATGAATTGCGGCATTACGTACCGACCATTGGGATGAAGGATAAGATGCGAGAGCGGTTTGCTCGCGATAGCTTGCCGCTCTTCAAGAAGAGAGGAATTGCACTTATCGACTTTTGGGAAGCGCCGGAGAGCGGCGAAATCTGGTATGTCGTCGAGTGGCCTGACGGGAAGGCTGCGAGCATTGGTTGGCAGCAGTTTATCGAAGCGCCGGAATGGAAAGAAATCGCGGCTCGCACCGAGCAAGACGGTCCGCTGTCAACGAGCCGGTCGATAGCGTTGAAGCGCCCAGCTTTCGTCAAGTCCGAGTGGCTCACACGGTAATGCAGGCGAGCTCATGCTCCGACCCTTTGCCGCGCTCGAGCAACTAGAGCTCCAGCTGAAGAATCTAGAGGCGTCGACCACCGAGGACGAACTGGCGGCGAGAAAGCGGTGGCAAAGACGAGAGATGTCAAATATTCGAGCGCAAGCCGCCCCCGAGCATCTGCCGCGCGAGCGTGTGGTCATCGCCGCGCGGGAGAACGGCCCCTGCTGCTGTTCGGCAAAGCTGTTGAAGCTGGCCGAGGACGTGACCGAGACGCTGATGGTGATCCGGCGCCGGTCGAAGGTGACCAAGGCGATGCACGAGACGTTCCCGTGCCGGCAGTGCAAGACGATCAGCCAACTGCCGGCGCCGCCTTGCCGGTCTGAACCTGTTGGCGATGATCCTGTTCGAGCAGATCGGTCAGCATCAGCCGCTCTATCGAACCAAAGAGCGAACGCTATGCGCGCGAAGGCATCCGTCTTAACGTACACGTTGGCCGACCAAAGCGGCACCTGCACGGCTGTTCTCCAACCTCTTCACGCCCTTGATCGAGCCAATGTGCTGGCCGCCAGAGGGGGGCACGACGACGACATCACCGTGCCGATCGGCCGGCGGCAAGACGGTCGCCGGCGGCACTGATGACCCACCCTTCGCTCGCGTGGCTACACCGAAAGAAATCGGCTTGACGGCGTACCTCGCGAGCGAGGAAGCCAAGCACATTACCGGGGTTGCTGTTCCGATAGATGGCGGCTTCACAGCAGGATAGGAGGAGTTCTTGAATAATCGGCTATCAGGCAAAGTTGCCGTCGTTACCGGTGGCAATCGAGGCATAGGGCGGGCGATTGCCGAGAGGCTTGCTGATGAAGAGGCGATGGTTGTCGTCGGTTGTTTGTTTGACGAGCCCTGCCCTCCTGTCAGCAGCGTCGAGAGGCTCTCGTTTTTGTATCTTGACGTCACAAACGAGGCGTCGGTTCGTGCATTCGTTGACGAGGTGCTTGAGAGGTTTGGCAGGATCGATGTACTGGTCAACAACGCCGGTGTCATCGTGAATAAGTCCATCGACGAACAGACGGTCGATGATTGGGACCGACTCATGGCGGTCAATCTCCGTGGTCCATTTCTGATGGCTAAGTATGTGGCGCCAGAAATGAGACGAATTGGTTTGGGCACGATCGTGAACATTGGGTCCGTCGAGGGCTTTATGGTCAACCCTTGGCATACAGCATATGCGGCCACCAAGGCCGGCGTACACGGTCTCACGCTTGGACTTGCAGTCGACCTAGGGCCCGAAGGAATACGTTGCAATACCGTTTGCCCCGGTTGGATCGAGACCGACTTGAACCGCACCTATGTCGAGCTCCACCCGGACCGAAACTTGGTCGAGCGGGAATTGGCGCAAATGCACCCAGTGGGAAGGATCGGATCCCCAAAAGAGGTAGCAAATACGGTCCTTTGGTTGGCCAGCGACGAATCCAGTTTCGTTAGCGGTGAAATGATCACTGTCGATGGCGCCCGAACCAGGAAGATATCCCTGCCCTCCATCTTGGACGAGGCGTATCGAGCCAAGCTGACCAAGCCATAGCAGCTCAGCCCAAAAACGATAGTGTCCTGAAGGTTCTGCAAAAAGTTTTGGAGAGAGAACGGCGCTTGCTCTGAAGGGCGAGCGGCCATGGCACGGTGGTGACGTTGCAATCACCGATTCCCGTGGAAGGGGAAGTGCCATGACCAATCGAGAAGTTAAACTGAGCAGGGGCGAGTTGAAAGCGTTGCTGCTGTCGGATGAGGACGGCTTTCGCCAGGTATTGCAGACTGTCGTGCAGGAGGCTCTGGAAGCCGAGATGACGGAGGCGATCGGGGCCGAGAAAGGCGAGCGGACGGCGGAGCGGGTGAGTTACCGGTCCGGGTATTACGAGCGCAAGCTGGTGACGCGGGTTGGGGTGCTGGAACTTCGCGTTCCGCAGGATCGGACGGGCCGGTTCTCGACGGAGTTGTTTGAGCGCTATCAGCGTTCGGAGAAGGCCTTGGTGTCGGCGCTGGTCGAGATGTACGTACAAGGCGTTTCGACCCGCAAGGTGAAGGCGGTGACGGAGGAATTGTGCGGCCACTCTTTCTCGGCCTCGACGGTGAGCGAGGCGACGATGCGGCTGGATGAGGCGCTCAAGGCGTTCTTCACGCAGCGGCTCGAGGAAAGCTATCCGTATCTCATCTTGGACGCGCGCTATGAACGGGCTCGCGAGGCGGGCGTGATCGCCAGCCAGGCGGTGCTGGTGGCGATCGGCGTGGATTGGGAGGGCGCCAGGTCCTGGGCGTGGAGCTGGCCAACCGGGAGAGCCATTCGAGCTGGCGCGAGTTCGTGACGGGGCTCAAGAATCGCGGGCTCGCCGGCGTCGAGTTCGTCGTCTCCGACGACCATCCGGGGCTCAGGGCGGCAATCCGCGAAGTGCTGCCCGAAGCGGTCTGGCAGCGCTGCTACGTGCACTTCCTCAGAAACGCGCTCGACTACGTGCCGCGCAAGGTCGACGACGATTGCCTGATGGAGCTCAGATGGTTCTACGACCGGCGCGACCTTGCCGAGGTCAAACGCGACCTGGCGCAGTGGATCGCCAAATGGCAGGCCAAATACCCGAAGCTGGTCAACTGGGTGGAAGACAACATCGAGGAGACGCTGAGCTTCTATCGGCTGCCGCTTGCCCACCACAAGCACATGAAGTCGACGAACATGCTGGAGCGGCTGAACCAGGAGATCAAGCGGCGCACCCTGGTCGTTCGCATCTTCCCCAACCCGCGGAGCTGCCTGCGGCTGGTTCGGGCATTGGCGGTCGAGATCCACGAGAACTGGCTCGAGGCGACCCGCTATCTCAACATGGATCATCTGCGCGAGCACAAGAAGGAGAGCCTGAGAGCATTGGCCGCCTGAGCACCGCCGTGTGTCCGCCGCTCCGCTAAACACGGGGGCTGCGCGGCGGACACGCCGACGTCACAGCTACTGCCACGCCATTTTTGCAGAACTTGACGCACACAACTCCAAAAACCTTCACCCCAACGCGACTTTACCTACTCGGTGTGGCCGCTTGCCAATGCTGCCATACATAGGACCGTATGTCCGCCTCTGTCGGTGAGGTGGCTCGCTCTACACATGCGCGTGCGAGGGTTGCTCGGGCGGGTCGAGCCGATCCTTATCATAGGAGTGGCGCGACAATTCTGATGATGCACCTCGCAGTTTCATTGTCGCGCCGCGCTAGACCAGTGGACTAAACAAATAGGCCCATTCCCACTATCATGACGCGCCTCTTTACATTTCCCCTGAGCGCAATGCGGCTGGAGACCGCAGGTAAACCCAGTGATGAACCGCCCCGGGTTTTCCGGAGGCCGTTTCGTTTGAGTCACGCGGCTATGGCTGGTTCATCCAACATGGCGTAGTAGCGTTTTTCGGCTTCGGCCGGCGGGATGTTGCCGATGGGCTCCAGCAGCCGGCGATTGTTGAACCAGTCGACCCATTCGAGCGTGGCGAACTTGACGGCCTCGAATGAGCGCCAGGGTCCGCGCCGATGGATCACCTCGGCCTTGTAAAGACCGTTGATCGTTTCGGCGAGAGCATTGTCGTAAGAGTCGCCGACACTGCCCACCGAAGGTTCGACGCCGGCCTCCACCAGGCGCTCGGTGTATCTGATAGAGACGTATTGGCTGCCTCTATCGCTGTGATGGATGAGCCCGCCTCCCTGCACGGGCCGCCGATCATGGAGAGCCTGTTCCAGAGCGTCCAGAACGAAGCTGGCATGCGCCGTCCGGCTCACCCGCCAGCCGACGATCCTTCGCGCATAGGTGTCGATGACAAAGGCGACATAGACGAAGCCCGTCCAGGTCGCGACGTAGGTGAAGTCGGAGACCCACAGCATGTTCGGCGCCGGCGCATGGAACTGGCGATTGACGTGATCGAGAGGGCATGGTGCCGCTTTGTCGCTCACCGTGGTGCGGATCGGCTTGCCGCGGATGATGCCTTCGAGGCCCATGGCCTTCATCAGGCGGGCAATCGTGCAGCGGGCGACATCGAAGCCCTCGCGTTGCAACTGCCGCCAGATCTTGCGAACGCCGTAGACGCGGAAGTTAGCCTCGAACACGCGTCGGACCTCATCCTTCAAAGCCTCATCCCGCTTCACCCGAGCCGACAGCCGGGAGGGATCGATGCGCTTGGCGACATGGTCGTGGTAGGTCGACGGGGCGATCGGCAGCACCTTGCAGATCGGCTCGACCCCATGCGCCTCGCGGTGATCGTCGATGAACGCGATCATGGCTTGAACCGGCGGTCGAGCTCCGCCTGGGCAAAAAACGCGGAAGCCTTGCGAAGGATCTCGTTGGCCTGGCGAAGCTCGCGGTTCTCGCGTTCCAAAGCCTTGAGTTTCGTCGCCACATCCGTAGGCACACCGGCTCGCACGCCACTGTCGCGCTCGGCCTTCTTCACCCACTCATGCAGCGTCTGCGCCGTGCAGCCGATCTTGGCGGCGATCGACGAGACCGCCGCCCACCGCGAGGCATGCTCGCCTTCGTGATCCAGAACCAGCCGCACCGCACGGGCTCGGACCTCGGGAGAGAACTTGTTGGTCGTCTTGCTTGTCATGGCTCCACCTTCTCAGGAGTTGGAGCCTCCGATCAACCCGGGGCGGTTCAGTTCCAAAGGGCCCAGTTGGCATGATCGCTGATCGTTAGATAATCGACCAAATTGACATGCTCGAACTCGTCGATCCAGTCTGGACGGATCTTCGTGCGAAAGAGCACAAGCGGGGTTTCGATCTCACCGGTCCAGGCGATCGGAAACGTTGTAAACTTCGGTCATGTCAGGATCCCTTCGATATTGTAGTCGTTTTCTTCCTGTTGCCTCTGCCCTCCGCGATGTCCTTACTGCAGCAATCGACTCGCTAGGTTAGTAGGTGACCCTCACTCCGGCGCGATAGCATCGCGCTCGCAATGACCAGGAGCCGCCGGCAGTCATGTAGCGACACGCTCCGCAGGCGCTTGAGCAATTCAGGTATAGCAGTTAAATCAGCACGCAAAAAAATGCCTTTTTATATTTCGATTGGCATAATATTAATGGATTGTACGATGTGTTTAAAACTGATTTCGTTTTTGTAACATGACGCGACACGCTGCTTGAATTCTGCCGCACCTAGAAAGATTCCCGACAGAAGAAGGCGCCAATAACATCGACACCTTAATCGAGCTCCCCGCCCATGTCGTCTCAGTCCATGTTTCCAAAACTCCAGTTCTGGCCGGGATCTCGCTGACTTGATCTGCCATGTGCACGCGCTTTGAAAGGCACTGCCGGAGGCGTCTCCGCAGAAGAGTAGGCGCGCTGTGAAGCCTGTTGTCAGATCAGGAAGTCAGTGACACCGGACTACATTATTTCCCTTGAGGACGGAAAGAATTCGAATCACTAAAGCGCCATCTGTCGACCCACAATAGCTGCCGACAATATGCCGCATGGGTGCCGGAAAACTGCGTTTTGTGTCGAGCAGGCCTTTCGATATCTGAACCAGCGCTTCGCAGCGGGCTTCGGATCAGCCCGCCGTTTTCGCGTGATGCCAGCGACGACAAGCATCGACTCGACCGTGGTCTCACTGTTCGCTTTGGATCGGCTGCTTACGCCGTCGAAGAATGGTGAGTGGAGATTCTCAGCGGGCTTGTCCTGGCTAATCTGCGCATCGCCCACAATCCGCGCCCCGATCATGCCGCCTGTCTCCGCCCCGTGGCTCAAGGTCCTCAAGGAGATTACTCCAGGCCGTCTGCACCGCCGCCAGCAAGGCGCAGCAGGCTGTTGACTGCATGAGCGGCCAGCCCGGAGTATGGCGATGGCAGCACGATCATCGCCATCTTATGGCAGGGCTTTTCACAAAAGGGGGTTGGACTGTCGGGAGCTGCCAAGCTTCATTTTGAAACGTTGAGAAACTCAGCCGACGGAAAATTCGGGCTCTCCGAACATGCCATCTTCCGGCACGACCCCAAGGCCCGGCCCTTCGGGCAGTTTGATGTGGCCGCCCACGACCTTTACGCCCTCGCGGTCATACGTTCCCTCGATATAGGGCTCGGCCAGCCAAACGCCTTCCAGCAGTTGGGGTTGGACCGTGGAGCCGATATGGGTGCAGGCGGCGGCGATGATATCCCCACCCCAAGCGTCGTCGCAGGTATGGGGCATGCTGCGCGCCTCGCAGATGTCACGGAAGGTGGCCATGGCATGCAACCCGCCAATCCGCGTGACCTTCATGCCGAATCCGTCGCAAAGGCCCGTCCCCGCGGCACGGATGACGATGGCCAGATCCTCGCCATTCTCGTCGATATAGATGCCGTGATGGACCTTCCCCCGGATCGCGGCGATCTCTTCCAGAGTGTTACAGGGCTGTTCCATGATGAAGGGAATGTCCGGGCATTCCCGGGAAAGCCGCAGCGCGTCACGAGTCGTAAGGCCGCGATTGGCATCGGCGGCCAGACGCACCCCCTTGCCGCGGATCACCTCCCAGACCTTGCGGAGGACGGCGATGTCCGCCTCCACCGGACGGCCGCCGATCTTGATTTGCAGGCGCGGATAGCCCTCGGCCACCTTCTCAGCTGCGA
Organism: Mesorhizobium sp. M1423; assembly: GCF_040317575.1. Taxonomy (NCBI): domain Bacteria; kingdom Pseudomonadati; phylum Pseudomonadota; class Alphaproteobacteria; order Hyphomicrobiales; family Phyllobacteriaceae; genus Mesorhizobium; species Mesorhizobium sp. M1423. The sequence goes on along the minus strand of NZ_JAMYKU010000019.1, from coordinate 133,556 downwards.
TTCGGGCGATGTCGTCGGGCTCGCCCACGCCGGTGGCATAGTAGGAGGGCACGTTTTCGGTGATAGCCCCACCCAGAAGGTCGGCCACGCGCACTCCATAAGCCTTGCCCGTCAGGTCATAGGCCGCGATATCAATGGCCGCCTTGGCATAGCGATGGCCGTTCAACAGGCCATCCATCTGCCGCCGCAGTAGCAAAGGTTGAAGTGGGTTGGCGCCGATCAACGCCGGGACCATCTCGGCCAGCGCGGCGCGGGCACCCCTGGCGTGGTGCGGCTGATAGGTTGGGCCGACGGGGCACGTTTCGCCCCAGCCGACGAGGCCTGTGTCGGTGACCAGCTTGACCAGCGTGGTGTCCAGTGCCCAGACTTTGGCATTGGCCATAACATAGGGGCCGTTCTTGACCGGCAGGTCATGTGCGTAGACGTGGATTTCCGTGATCTTCATGGTTATCTCGCTTTTTAAGAGAAGTGTCGGTTTGGACGTCAGGGCACGAGCACAACGATCTTGCCGCCGGTTCCTTCGGCAGAAAATCGTGTTGTGCCGTGACAATATCTGCCCACGGGGGACGCTGCGACCGATATTGTGCACGACTAATTCGCCTGCGGCAAAACCTTTAAGTTGCTTACCCAGCGCTGTCTTCAGAACCGTAAGGTGACCGATCACCTATCGGAAGGACGTCGGAATAACGTCGATTCCGTACATTTGTGTCGTTATCATGCATGGCTATAGCAAACCGAAGTTTTATCAGCAGAGCTATCCCACTGTTTGAGCGGAGTTTTTCGTTTGGCACGGCATATGCTTAGCTGTCTGCAACGGTGCTAAGAAGCGTGATATTAAGTCGGAGGCAAGAATGGATTTAGGGCTTGACGGCAAGATGGCAATGGTCGCGGCCGCCTCCAGCGGCTTAGGTTTGGCCACAGCGGAGGAGTTAGCCAATGAAGGCTGCCGCCTGTCCATCTGCGGGCGGGATCCGGGGCGCCTAGAAAGAGCAGTGGATCGGTTGCGCAGCAAAGGCGCCGAAGTGCTGGCGCGCGCGACCGATGTAACTGACTGTGCGGATGCAGCAGCTTGGGTTACCGAAACAGCAGAGCATTTTCGGTGTATCGATATCTTGGTGACGAATTGCGGCGGCGTTTCTGCCGGGCCACCGTCGGCCATGGCGCCTAAGGATTTCGGCGATGCGTTTGACCGAGTGCTTTTACCTTCGATAAATCTAATTACGGCTGCCTTGCCATATCTTCGGCGCTCGCGGGCGGGGCGAATATTGATGGTCGCTTCCGAGGCTATTGTCCGGACCCCGGTACATTTCGCGCTGTCGGGTGTCGCACGAGCAGGGCTAGTGCCCTACTGCCACACGCTCGTACAAGAATTGTCAGGGGAGAGCATCACAGTAAACGTGCTCGCTCCTGGAGCACACAGCACCGCGATTCATGAAGCCAATCGAATCGGCGACCATGCCAAAGCCATCCGAGCGCTCGAGGATAGGACCCCAGCCCGACGCCTTGGCGATCCCTCGGAATTCGCAGCAGTTGCTGCATTCTTGGCCAGCGCCCGCGCGGCCTATGTCAGCGGCGCCTTGATCGTCATCGATGGCGGGCTGAGTGCAACCGTCTGAACAATTCGTCGCACTGGGAGCCGTCGCATGAACGAAGCCAACGCAAACAGGACCGTCATCAATCTCGGCCGTTCAACCGCATGCTTTCGCATGCTTTATTCGCGATCGTTCTGAGCCGGAGCCTTTAGCCTTCTGACGCTTGAAGATTACTCCGCCAACCGGCCGACGCCGCGTCTGATAGTTCGCGATCGATTTTGATCTTTCATAGCGCGAGACGGGTTACTGGTATGAAATGAATTCTGAAGAGGTGGTTGACGCAGCTGAGGGAGTTGACGGGCTTCCTGAGTTTCGACGCGCCTGTGGTTATGCGGAAACGGTGATCTCTATCCTATGCGCGCCTGGATTGGCGTGCACGACACGATGTTCCGCGATCCGGAAGCGCTAACTTCATTTATTGCCACTCGGCTGGTGCCGCGGCTCTTTACAGCTGAAAACCACGCCCTTCTGAGCGACCCGTATAGAATCCTCAACATGCCCGGCTTCGCGATGCCAGATTTAACCGAACAGTACCGACAGGCGCAACTCCTCCGGCGCGCCTTCGATCTGGCGGCCTTGAGCATCTGTGCCTTCAGCACGCCCTGTTCGAACTCGCTGATGCTTCCCTTCATACCCAAGAGCACACGATCACTAGGCAGGTGCGGGTTTCGGAAAGTCCGGACAGGCTTTCCGGTAATCTCCGGACACGCTGTCCGGGAATTAGCGGAATCGCTGTCCAGCTTTTGCGAAGCGCGCAGGCAGGCATGGTCGATGATGCCGGTTTAGACAATTCCACACAACTCGGCCATATGCCAGTCCCGCCCGTTGCGTGCGAGCGCCGATGCGTCTAGGCACAACACGGCGGTCATCATCAAGCTCCTCGACGACCAGACCGGTGGCCTGCGAGGATTTGGGCGAGCGTCAGCAAGGCCTCGCCCGCTTTACTTGCTCATCCCTCCAGCCTGTGGGTTCGAATATCAGACTCATCTGCCTGCCCGGGGTCAATGCCGGCACGTTGGAATATCGGAAGCGTTGTGACCAACCAGAAATACGAACGGTATTTGGCGTCGCAGCAGATGCTCGGCCGCAGCAAACGTCTCTTCGCCTTGTAGATTCACGCTAAGGACAGCACCGTCGATGGTTGACGAGGGCATAACGAACATCAAGTCTGTCCTCAATTGTGTCGACTGAATAACTGACGTTCGCGCCTGCCTTGACAAAGGCATTGCGCACATCGAAGGCAAGTACATGGTCGTCTTCTGCTACTAATATACTGCAATTTCGTAGCTCCAATTCCCCCATTGTACTTCCCTGACTTGCCGCACGCCGCAGAAGACGACCGTAGGGGGCGCGTGTGCTGCCATGCTAGCTATTCAGACCAAGCCCATTTGTTCCGCGGGACCTAGTCCAGCAGACGTTCTTCGAATGGATAGGTTGACAACAACTCATAGCCGTCGGCCGTCACAAGCACCTGCTCCTCCAGCTTTACCCCATCACATTCCCCCACAGCGCCAATGTAAGATTCAACGCAAATGACCATGCCGGCTTCGAGTGTCGCATCGTACGCGATGGGACCTCTGAAGATTGGTTTAACCTGCGGATATTCATCACACAGTCCGACGCCGTGGATCACGCATGTGTAAGCCTGCTCGTGGAATTCTTCGGGCACCGGCCAAGCCAACGCTTGCAAGTCCCTCATACTGAGGCCTGGGCGGATGAGTTTCATGTTGGTCTGCAGTTCATCATAGGCGTAGCGATAAAGCTGGCGCTGCCGCGCGCTAGGCCGATCTTTTCCGTAATAAAACGTCCTGGAAACATCGCAGAAGTAGCCGAATGGGCCGACCATGTCGGTGTCGAACCCAACCAGGTCTCCGGGCTCAATGACGCGCTGGGTGGCTTCCTGAAGCCACGGATTGATACGCGGTCCGGACGCGAGCATACGCCCTTCATGCCAGCCGCCCTGGTTAGCCAGGTTGGTGTAATTAAGGATGCCCCAGAGCTGCACTTCCGTGACGCCCGTGCCCATGCTTTCCTGCATCCGCGCGATACCGTGCTCGGCAACGGCACACGCCCACCTGATGCAAGCGATTTCATCATCCGACTTGATGACGCGAGCCCCTTCGACGATGTCGACGGCGTCAATGATTTCCAACCCGCGCTGCATAAGCGCCTGGGTAATGCTCGGGTTGACATATTCCACCGCCACCTTGCGGTTGGTGGTGCCGATTTCACTGAGGAATTCCACAATGTCGTCGGCGAAGAGCCGCGCGGCTTCAGGCAGTTCGTAACCGCCCTCGAAAAACGAGAGGGGCCTGCCAGCTCTAACCCGGTCTGCGGATGAGCCGCGGCTGTAACCCTGATGAAGGGTGATCGGCCCCTCCAACGGCAAAAAGAGATAGGTGACCGGGATATGCGATTGGAACAAGGGGAAGGTATTGTAGTCGATCGCGTAACGGATTGTGATGGGGCTCACCAACACACACATGGCGACACCGGAGTCGCGCATTGCAGCTTTCAGGCGGTCCTTGCGGTAGGTGTCGAGCCGTTGGAAGTCGATCTCCGGCATTTGCCGGAACTGTCGCAAATCGCTCCAGTTGTCCCGGAGAAGGAACCCGTCGGGATCTGGTGAAAGCACTTTAAAATCGGTCATGGATCTCTCTTCGACGTTCCAGCCCAGCGTGGCAAATCCCGATATGCAGCCATACTCGGATTGCCAACGTTGCGGGCTTTTTATTGGGAGTTGCAGGCGCTGAACAATCTACATCCGCGACCAGAGCTTGCCGCCGGTAGCCCAGTTATTCGGCGCATACTCATCAAAAACCACATGAACCTGTTCTGGTTTCAGGTCGGACTTCTCGCAGAACAACTTGGTGATCTCGGCCGCAATTTCTGCCTTCTTGTCGTCGTCAGCTTTAAACGTTTCGATGTGGATAACCGGCATAGCCCGCTCCTTCATTGGTCTGCGGATAAGCTTGATCATAGCTTGTCAGGGCCACTTTCGCGGATCCCAGCACGAGCCAGGCAGCATCCGCGGCCACGCAGAACGCCACGATATTGAGCTATAGGCAGCGGCTGACCTTTATTCAAATGAGTATTACTGCGGGGCCGGACAACCAGGAGTCATGACTTCGCCCCAGGTCTGGGATTAGGTCTAGTTGCCGCTGGGAGGCGTCATGACTTCAGCTTGTCCGGCGCATGACTTTTTGGTCGCTTGCGGAGGACCGGTGCGGGGCCCTAGATCACGAAGTCTGCTCGGCGGCGCTGCCCGCCAGGGCCTAATCGTTTTACGGGCAATCGGCATATGACGCATTCCAAGAAGATAGTGATTGTCACGGGCGCAACGTCAGGGATAGGCGAAGCGGTCTCAGAGGCCTTCGGCACAGCGGGGGCGTCGCTGGTACTGGTTGGTCGTGATCGGGACCGGGGTCGACGAGCCTTGGAGGCGGTTGAAAATCTGGGTTGCACGGCATTGTTGATGCTGGGTGATGTGGCTGACTCTTCATTTGCCGACCAGGTGATCAGGTCCACTGTCGAGAAGTTCGGAAGGGTAGACGTTTTGGTTAATAGCGCCGGGATTATCCGGCGGGGAAGTGCCGTCGATACCACGGATGACGACTGGCGGCAGACGTTCGACGCGAATGTAACCGGCGTGTTTTATTTCAGCCGCGCCGCCGTGAAATCCATGCGCACGACCGGCGGCGGAAGCATCGTCAACATAGCTTCGAATGTTGGGTTGGTTGGCTGCCCTGGGCTGGTGGCATATTGTGCTTCAAAAGGCGCGGTCGTTCTTATGACACAGGCCATGGCTCTTGATCACGCCAAGGAGCAAATCACCATTAACGCGGTCTGCCCCGGCGCCGTCGATACACCAATGCTCGTCTCGGCCCATAGCAAGCCTGTTACAGCAGCAGAAATCCTGCAGAGAAACGTCGATTCAATACCCCAGGGCCGTGTGGCGACGCCCAAGGAAATTGCCAATTTGACGCTTTTCCTCGCGAGCGAGGACGCCAGGCACATCACCGGGGTAGCTATTCCCATCGATGGCGGCTTCACGGCAGGATAGGAGGATATTTTGGTTAATCGGGTATCAGGCAAGGTTGCCATCGTCACGGGCGGCAACCAAGGCATAGGGCGTGCGATAGCGGAGAAGCTTGCCGAGGAAGGCGCCATCGTTGTCGTCGGAGACCTGCGCGACGACCGTTCTTCGGATTCCCATGGCGGCGAGGAGATTACCTCTCTCTGCCTCGATGTCACCAAGGAGGTTTCGATCCGCACGTTCGTCGATGAGGTCCTTCAGAAGTTCGGCAGGATCGATATTCTGGTCAATAATGCGGGTCTGGTCATGCACAAGTCCATTGATGACCAGACAGCCGAAGAGTGGGACCGGCTCATGGCGGTCAATCTTCGCGGCCCTTTCCTGATGGCAAAATATGTGGTCCCGGAAATGAGGCGTCAGGGCACCGGTGCCATCGTCAACATTGGGTCGGTCGAAGGGTACATGGTCAACCCATGGCATACCGCCTACGCGGCCTCGAAGGCCGGCGTGCACGGTCTTACGCTCGGGCTGGCCATTGACCTCGGGCCCGACGGCATCCGTGTCAACACGGTTTGTCCGGGCTGGATCGACACTGATCTTAATCGTGCATACGTAGAGATGCATCCAGATCGAAGCTTGATTGAGCGGGAACTGGGGCAGCTTCACCCGGTGGGAAGGATTGGCGCTCCCAAGGAGATAGCTAATGCGGTCCTCTGGCTGGCCAGTGACGATTCCAGTTTTGTGAGCGGTGAAATGATATCCGTCGACGGCGCGCGCACCAAAAAGATTTCCTTGCCAGCGATTTTGGATGAAGAGTATCGGGCCAAGCTGACGAAAGCAAAGGCATAACGGTGCGCCGGCGGCCTCGAACGCGTAGCGCGCTGGAAAAAGCGTGGACGGTCACCGACCCAATGTGCGCTTTTGAAGGGAGCAAGGTTGCCGCGCTGGGGCTGCAGCACGGGTCCAACGAACTCTCGCCGATCGGCTGTCGGCGATGAGGAGAGAGATCAAAGTCAAGCCGGTGTTCCTCGGGATCGACACCGGCGGCACCTACACCGATGCCGTGCTGTGGTCCGAAACGGAAGGCCCGCAGCACGGGCCCAACAAGGGCAAGGTGCTGGCCAAGGCCAAGGCGCTGACCACGCGGCATGATCTCGCCGTCGGCATTTCCGGCGCGGTCGATGCGGTGCTGGAGAAATCCGCCACCGATCCGGCGGCCATAAAACTCGTGTCGATGTCGACGACGCTCGCCACCAACGCGCTGGTAGAGGGCCAGGGCGGGCGCGTGGCGCTGATCATGATCGGCTTTTCCGAGGGCGACCTTGCCCGCGACGGGCTGAAGACGGCGCTCGGCACCGACCCGGTGGTGTTTTGCCCGGGCGGCCACGATGTCCACGGAAACGCGGTGAAGCTCGACCTTTCCGGTCTCGAAGCGGCGCTGCCGGAGCTCGGCGCCTCCGTATCCGGCTTTGCCATCTGCGCCTATTTCGCCACCCGCAACCCGGCGCATGAGCTTGCCGCCCGCGACCTCATCCGCGAAAGGACCGGCCTGCCGGTCACCGCCAGCCACGAATTGTCGGCCAAGCTCGGAGGCCCGCGCCGGGCGCTGACCACATTGCTCAACGCCCGGCTGATCTCGATGATCGACCGGCTGGTGGCGGCGACCGAAGGCTTTCTGGACGCCCGCAACATCGCCGCTCCCGTGATGGTGGTGCGCGGCGACGGCGCGCTGGTCTCGGCAGCGTCTGCCCGCCAGCGGCCGATCGAGACCATTTTGTCCGGCCCCGCCGCCAGCCTGGTCGGCGCCCGCCACATGACCGGGCTCGACAACGCCATGGTGTCCGACATTGGCGGCACCACAACGGACGTCGCCGTGCTCGATGGCGGCCGGCCCCGGCTCGATGCCGAAGGCGCCACCGTCGGCGGCTTCCGCACTATGGTCGAGGCGGTCGCCATGCGCACCTTCGGCCTCGGCGGCGATTCCGAAGTGGCGCTGGAAGACGGCGCGCTCAATCCGAAAATCCTGCTCGGCCCGCGCCGCCTGGTGCCGCTGGCGCTGGCCGGCATGATGCATGGTGCTTCAGTGACATCGGAACTCGAACGCCAGCTGCGCGCGCCCAATCCCGGCCGCATGGATGGCCGCTTTGCGCTGCGCACCGGCGTGCCGGACAGGCTCGCCGCCGGCCTGACCGCGCCCGAGGCCAAACTCTACGAGCAGATCGGCGCTGTGCCGCTAGCCATCGACAGGCTGCTCACCTCGAACGCCCAGAACGCCACGCTGAACCGGCTGGTCTCGCGTGGGCTGGTGCATATCTCGGGCTTCACCCCCTCGGACGCCGCCCATGTGCTCGGCACGCAGGCCAACTGGGACCCGGTTGCGGCCCGGCTCGGCGCCGAACTGTTTGCCCGCAAGCGTGACGGGCGCGGCCAATACATTGCCGCCTCGCCCGAGGTGATTTCCGAACGCGTGCTGCTGACGCTGACGCGCTGGTCGGCCGAATACATCCTCGAGACCGCCTTTGCCGAGGACGGGCTGGATGGCGCCGCCACCGTCGCGCATGCGCTGGTGCAGCGCGCCGTCGATTCGCATCCCGGCATCGCAAGGCTCAGCGTCGCGCTCGACCGCCCGGTCATCGGCCTCGGCGCCTCGGCGCCGCTGCATTATGCCGGCTTGGCCGAGCTGGTCGGCAATGAGTGCGTGGTGCCGGAAGATACCGATGTCGCCAACGCGCTCGGCGCCGTCGTCGGCCAGGTCCGCGTCTCGGCCGAAGCCCGCGTCAGTCAGCCCAAGGAAGGCCTGTTCCGCCTCGCCTCGGGGGGAAGGGTACGCGATTTCCTCGACGAACCGGTAGCGATCGCGGCTGCCCAAGCCGATGTCCGCGCTATTGTCGCACACACCGCAAGGGATGCAGGCACCGACAGCGCTGAGATCGACGTCACCACCGAATATCGGGTCTCGACCGTGGAAGGTCAGCGCCTCTTTATCGAGGCGCATGTGGTTGCGGTCGCCTCGGGGCGCCCTAGGATCGCGGTGTAGCCTGTTGGTTGCGCACAACTGCAGGCCCTTTAAGGCTCGAGCGCGCTCTTACAGACCGCAGTACGCCGACTGGTAATGCAAACGGTAGAAGGATACCCGCCGCGCGTTCGTACGGTTTCGTCTGAGTGAGCTGGGCTGTCACCTACGCAGCCGACGCCGATTGGACCACGCGGGCTGCGAGACACAGGTGCCTTTTCAATCAGCCGAGGCCAGGCCCGACCCAAGCTGGTAGCGCGATACGGCATTGCTGGGGCGACACACCGTGGAAGGTCCTGAAACACTTTGCAAAGTGCGAAGGAGAAATGAACCCACAGGCCATTGCGATATCAATTATTGGCAAGCTTGTACCTTCAATCAGGCGCTTGGCGTGCTCGACCCGGATACGAAGGTAATGACGCACGGGGGGCATATGCACGTGGTGTGCAAACAAACGCTCCAGCTGACGTCGCGATATTCCGACTCTACGCGCAACCTCGCTCATGCGCAGGGGATATTCTACGTGCTCTTCCATAAGCCGCATGGCCATCAGAAGCTTATCGCTTGCACCCGCAAACGCCAAACCTGACGGACCGGTCTGGCGGTTCGTACCTGAACGTTGACCTTCAACCGTTGCGTACCGGCAAACCTCGCGGGCGGCTAACCCACCGACCTGACCCGCAATCAGATCAACGGCCAAGTCGAAGGCCGCAAGTTCACCAGCACATGTCGAAAACTGACCGTCTTTCACAAATAGTGCATCACGGATCTGGGTTTGACTGAACATCTCCGAAAATGCGGCTAGTCGCGACCAGTGAATCGTGCAGCGCCTGCCTACCAGCAAGCCTGTCTGCGCCAGAAGCCAGGTGGCCGTTCCAACTGCGGAGATTGCAATTCCGCGCCGTGCAAATGTCCGCAGGACGTTATTGATCTGCGCCGGTAGCCTCCGCACCACCGGCTCGCCGGCGATGATTGCAAGATGATGGGGTCCCCGACCGCCGATACATGTGTCCAATTCGTCGATCGTCATATCGACGGCCACCGCGATGCCGCTGGCACCCTCGACCGGGCGCGAGTCAAGTCCAGCTATTCGCCAGCGGAACAGCTTTGCCCTCGCAAGCATATTAGCAATGCGAAACGGCTCAAGAAACGCGTGGAGTGCCAGCTGCGAAAACCCTGGCACCACCAAAACAACCAGCTCCACCGGGTGGCCACCGTGCAACTGATCGTCAAGCCTGAACAGCGGCTTCATTGCATTCATGTCGGGAGGTGCGTTCATCAGCTTCTTCCATACCTTTGGGAAGGACTCGCCGAGCATTTCTCCGGCAAGCCTGGTGCTATTTCGGCTAAGTCTAGAGCAGGCGGTTGATCGGCGGGCGGAGGCAGCCAATCGCCGCCTGCGGCGGATGATCGTTCTCGGTGCCTGTAATACGTCCCTACGTGTCTCCGAGCTGCCCCGTCTAAAGGACAGCGTCGCCGATCTGAAGTTCCTTGCGTTTCATGAAGTCGAGAAGCTCTTCATCGATGGCTTCGTCGAGCGGCGGGGCCTCGTATTCCCTCAGTGCCTTTTCAGCGGCGTCGCGCCCGCGCGTGTCTGCGTCCCTTGAACCTGCAAAGGTCCACTGCTCATAACTGTCGTGGTTCATAAGGTCAGGCACAAAAAACGCCTGCTCGAAATTCTTCAGCGTATGCGCGGTTCCGAGATAATGGCTTCCCGGCTCACTCTGTCGGATCGCATCGAGCGTCTCATCCAGTTCGCTCATCACCAAGCCCTGCCCAAGCTTGTAGAACATCACCATCTGCTCTGCATCAAGCATGAATTTGCTGTAGCTTTGGGTGAGGGCGCCCTCAAGGTAACCAGTGGTGGAAAGAACGAAGTTCGCCCCGGCGATCAGTACGCCGTACATATTGCGGGCTGCCTCATATCCGGCCTGTGCGTCGACCAGCTTCGAGCTCGTGCACATCCCGCTGCAACGCCAGGGGAGCTTGTAGTGTCTCGCGAGCTGGCCAACCAACATGTTCATGTGGTCGATTTCCGGCGTTCCTGCCATCGGTGCGCCGCTCTTCATTGAAACGGTCGCCAACCACTGGCCATAGATGGCAGGGGCTCCAGCCCGGACGAGCTGCGCGAAGGCTACGCCGGCCAAGGCCTCGGCATTGAGCTGCGCGACGGCCGCCAGAGTGCTTGCCGGTGTGCTGGCGCCTGCCAACACGAAGGGCGTAAACAGGATCGCCTGATTACTCGCGGCATAGACCTTGACCGCATCGAGCATCGTCGAGTCCCACACCAACGGCGAATTGCAGTTCGCAATCGACACGGTGACAGTGTTGTTGTGGATAAACTCGTCACCGAAGACGATTTTGGCCATCGATACGGTATCTTCCGCCCGCTCGCGCGACGTCACGGCGCCCATGAATGCTTTGTCAGAGTATTTGATTAGGCTGTAGTTCATATGCAGATGGCGCTTGGGGACTGCAATGTCCATCGGCTCGCATAGGACACCGCCCGTCATATGCATTGCAGGCGCTTGATAAGCGAGCTTTGCAAAATTCACGAAATCGGCGATCGTCGAGTTGCGCCGCTTGCCTTCGAGGTCCAGCACGTTCGGAGATCCGTATGCTGGCGTAAAGATGGTTCTCCGACCGCCGAGAGTGACCGTCTTGGCAGGGTTTCGCGCGTGGACTGTGATGGTTTCTGGAGCCTTTGCGACCAGTTCCAGTAGAAGATTTCGATTGATCCTAACGCGCTGGCCTGTCACATCGGCCCCAGCCGCTTGCCAGAGCGCAATGGCCTCGTCATCGCGGAATTCGATCCCAATCTCTTCAAGTATCTGCATCGAATAATCATGCAGCCGCTGCAATTCATCCGCGCTGAGCAAATCCATATACGGAATACCCCGGTCCATTGGGGGCATAAATGTTACAGCTCTCTCTGAACGCATCTTTTGGCGAGCGTCTCGGCCACCTGATCGTGCAGACATACTTTTGATCCCTATTTGATGTTAGAATATAGTGCACAAATCTGCCGACCACTAACAATAAAAAATCATCATACCTATAAAGTTGGGTTATGCGCATAGGGCGTCTGACGGCCTAAAGTCTTTCCTGGATTCCACGCAACAGGGAGGATGCGGTCACAATTCCAACTTCATCTCCGGCGTCATCGATTACAACAAGTGGCATATTTCGATTTCGGTTTGACAACCCGACCAGTTCCTTGATGGGAACGTTCAGCTTGATCCTTGGAGCGTCTGCCAGCGCGATGGCATCGCCGGAATTCTCATAGTCGCCAATGGGGAGGATGACCGACTCGGCTTTCAGGAGCTTTAAGCGGCTACTGCCTTGAACGAATTTCTCGACGTACGGATCTTTCGGGTTGCCGAGGATGTCTTCAGCAGACCCAATTTGAAGCATTTTGCCGTCCTTCATGACCCCGATATGGTGGCCGAGCCGCACCGCCTCGTCCAAATCGTGCGTGATGAAGAGTGTCGTTTTGTTCAGCTTCGTCGACAGTTCCCTGAACTGATCCTGGAGCTCACGCCGGATAAGGGGGTCGAGCGCTGAAAATGGCTCATCCATCAACAATATGGCTGGATCGGCTGCCAGTGCCCGGGCCAGTCCTATACGCTGCTTCATTCCTCCCGAGAGCTCATCTGGATACCTGTTGCCCCAGCCGGCCAACTGCACCAGCTCAAGCTTTTCCTCAGCAATTTCATAGCGCTGCCGAGCATTAATTTTCCGAAGCTCCAGACTCAGGGCAACATTGTCGCGGACAGTGCGATGAGGGAGCAGCGCGACATTTTGAAAAACCATTCCCATTGAACGGGCACGGAGTTGTCGCATCTCGTCTTCTGACTTCAGATTGATGTCTTCTCCGCCGACAATAACCTGCCCGGCACTGGGTTTGATCAATCGGTTGACATGCCGAACCAATGTCGACTTGCCGCTTCCGGATAGACCCATCACACAGAAGATCTCGCCAGCCTCGACCTTGAACGAGACTCCGGCCACGGCGACCACGCAACCATGTTTCTCAAGCAGCTCAGCTTTCGAAAGATTGTCGCCTTGCACGCTCGCAAGGTTGAATTTCGGGCTTGTCCCGAAGACCTTCCATACGCCTTTGAATTCTATTGCATGCGCTTTCAAGTTAAGCTCCCAAGGTTGAGAGGTGTCGCCCGGTACCGCATAGGATCCCGGGCCTCGCAGTTCAGCTTACTTAGCGTCTGCATGTTTCGCCTGCGCTATCCAGGCATTCCACTGGTCGAGATGGGCCTTCTTCCAGGCCTCGGCATGACCATGGATCGCGTCGTTCGTCTTTTCACCTTTGTGGATAAGCAGGTTCTCATCATCTATGTCCTGAATCTGTATCGTGACCTGTTCGAACCACTTGTTAGCGGCTGCATTTTTCTCCAGAAAAGCGGTGTTCGCAAATACATGATGGCTGTTCACGGAGAAACCCATGTTTCCGATGCCCGGGACTACCGTGTCAGCCCCAGTCTGCTCATCAGGCAACGCCGTAAACGGTACCGTCAGCCAGACCACTTCCTGGCCATGCCGAAGAACCCCGTTCACCCACATTGGGACCCAGCCATAATACAACGTTGGTTTACCAGACTGAATTCTCTGGATGACATCCGCCAGGAGCGCGAAATATTCCCCCTGCTTGTGCGTCACCGTATCCCGCAGGCCGTACGCATCAAGGTGGTGTTCGATGATACGTTCGCAGCCCCAGCCCGGATCACACCCATAAAGGTCGGCTTTGCCATCCCCATCGACATCGAACAGTTTGGCGAGTTTGGGGTCTTTGAGCTGATCGATCGTCTTGATGCCGTATTCGTCGGCAGTGGCCTTGTCGATCGAGTATCCTTGGATTGAGTTCTTCGCCAGAGTCCCAACCCGATGAGCCTTGGCGTCCCCGCCGGCCTTTTCGGCGAACGTTATGTGTAGGGGATACCAGTGCGGCGTGTAGTAATCGGCATCACCGCTAGCTACGGCCAGGTGGGCGAGGGGAATCTGCGCCGATGATGGCTCCTGGACGGTATAGCCCAGATCTTCAAGGCCGATTTTGACGATGTATGCCTCGAACATTTCCTCGGCAATGCCATTGACCAGAGGCTTTACTGTAACGCCTTTGCCCGGAAGATCCTCAGCAGAAGCGTACCCCGCAGATAAGGCGAGAGTGCCCAGCACCGTCAAGGCTGCGGTGAATCCCCGAAAACGCTTCTCAATTTTAAGCCGATTGCTCATAAGTCGCTCCCATTGTTGCTAGTCGTTGTTCGTCGCTAATTTCTGCCGGCCGTTGTTTAATCCCCCATGTCCCGCCGGCGAGGTTTGGAAGTTCCTGAAGAAGGCGGTGAAGAGCGCGGCTGGGCCCCGCCTGTGCCACGCAACGCCCGCAAAGCTTCGCCGCCGTGACATCGCAGATTGGGCCAAGCGATCTAGAATAACCGCCAGGAAGACAATGCCGATCCCCCCGGTTGCGGCCAAACCAATGTCCAGGCGTCCAATGCCGCGGAGGACCATCTGCCCAAGGCCGCCGACGGCGATCATGGAAGCTACGACAACCATCGAAAGCGACATCATCAATGTCTGGTTCACACCGGCGACGATGCTCGGAAGAGCCAGAGGCAATTGGGCTTTGAAAAGAAGCTGCCGGTTGGTTGCTCCGAAAGCACGCATAGCTTCGACCACTTCCTCAGACACCTGCTGGATACCCAGTGTTGTCAGCCTGATAACGGGCGGAAGCGCGAAGATGATCGTCACGATGACACCGGGGACGTTGCCGATACCGAACAACATGACCACTGGCACCAGGTAGACGAACGAGGGGATCGTTTGCATTGTGTCGAGGATCGGTCGGCAGATCGCAGCTGCGCGGTCACTTCGAGCGGCGAGCACGCCTAGCGGTATGCCGATGACCGTGCATACGAGCACCGCCGTGAACACCAGCGACAATGTTGTCATTGTTTCACCCCAGATGCCGAGGAAGCCGATAATTACCAGCAAGCCTACGATCTGGGCAGCAAGCCGCCATCCAGCCAGTTGCCACGCGACCAGACCGAAGCAAACAATCGTGACCACGGGTGGAATGCCATTGAGTGCAAGATCAAATGCGGTCAGAAGCTTGTCGATGGGCCACTTCAAGGTTTGAAAGAACGGACGGTACTCTTGGACAATCCACCCCAGGCCGGAATCTACCCAGTCACCAAACGGGATGTGCCACTTCTTGAACGGGTCTAGTACATCTTCAGCGTTCACAAATCGTCCTTTCAGCCAAGATCCGAAGCTGCGGTGGTGCAAGCGCTCAGGATTCCGGTAGCTAGCCTGCGGCCGCCGCTAAACCACGTCAACTTTACGGCTGGGAGCGCTTAAAGCTGAGCTAGCGCGGCATACCCGGACTTGGGGTATGGGTGTCCTGGCCCTGCACCGTCAGCCCGGTCGGTACCGGAGCTTCAGCAGGGCTTGAAGGCGTTCCGTCTGACTGTTCTTCTGACTGTTCTAAGGACGCTACCGACGCGGTGGCTACAAAACAACCGTATAAAAAGTTATGCCGCCAAGGAATAAATGTTATCAGGACGATAGCCCTAGATAAGGGGTGGGCATGTACCCGCCGAGAGCCGGGGCTGGGGACAGGCAAGCTTCGTTTCCGATTGCCTCCCCGTGCGTTTGATGAGCTACCCACCAGCATGATCCCTGGTTATCCCTCCCTTCATGAAAACTCATTTGAAGCGGGGTAAGCGGCTGTTTATAGATCTTCCATAAGAGGCCGCCCTAGGGTGGGCTTGCCATGATAGCTCCGGGGGAAACATTTGCCCAATAACAGCCTCTTGGATCAGGTTGTCATCGTAACAGGCGCCGCCGGTGGCATCGGGAGCGCAATTGCTCGGGTGTTTCACCAGTCAGGGGCACGCATGGTGCTAGCCGATTACGATCATCACAGCGTTTCCAGGTTGGCCACATCGCTAGACCCGTCAGCGGAGCGCGTGATCGCTATCAGATATGACGCTAGCAACCCGTCTGATGCTGATGCGGTCGTCTCGGCTTGCCTGGCTCAATTTCAATGTATTGATCACGTCGTACCCGCAGCTGGAATTTACGACGAAAAGCCCGTGTCGACCTTGACGGACGCAGATTGGCGCCGAACCATGTCGATCAACCTTGACGGAGTGTTCTATATCTGTCGACGGGCCATTCCCCATATGAGGCCAGGGGGGACAATTGTGACCATCGCGTCAGGCGCCGCGCATCAAGGCTGCTCGCCGGGCGGCCACTACGCTGCATCAAAAGGAGCGGTCCTTGCTCTCAGTAGATCTCTAGCCAAGGAACTTGCTCCGGCTATAAGGGTCAATACGGTTTCTCCGGGCACCATTAACACCCCGATGGTCGAGGATTTGCTGCGCCAGAACGGGGATAAGTTCCTGGACGCGACGCCTGCCGGTCGTGTCGGATCCGCCGAGGAAGTTGCTAATGTCGTAGCGTTTCTGTGCAGCAGCGCGTCTAGCTATATCGTGGGCGAAGCCATCCACGTGAATGGCGGATATTACATGGGCTAAATTAGCTCAGGACGGCCTTGCTCCTGCTGCGCGACGGTGGCATTTTCTCAATTCGCAGGCATGTGTCCGAGGCCGCCAGGAGCAGATGGAGGAGGTGATTGCTGCACCTTGTTGTGAATTCACCCTCACCGCCCGGTAGGTACCGCATTGCCGCATTTGCTCAGACGATGGCTAATCCTGCGGCGGCAGGCCTTGTTGGCTTGAAGTTGCCTCGGTCTGACCAATCACCATCGAGTCTGCAGCCGCTGCCGGCGGATTAAGGTCTTCGACCTGTGCAATCAACCAGTTGCGGAATATCTGAACGTCTTCCCGCTCGATGGCTGTGTCTGGGATGACGAGATGATGTTTTCGCCCGGTGAGGCAGCTCTCAGTCAAAGGCCGGATCAGCGTCCCCTCTTTGAGGAAATCGCTGACCAGATGACGCCAGCCAAGCCCTATGCCATGGCCTCTGATCACCGACTGCATCATCGTTGGGTAGTTGTTGAACGTGATAATACGCTTGAAGTCTGACGAGATCCCGAACTGTCCGAGCCAATGCACCCAATCAAAAGGGGACCATGGGTAGGCGGACCAATGCTGGTCATCCATAACAAGGAGGACCTCGTTTACCAAGTCCTCCGGAGTACGGATTCCCGCAGAATGGGTCTGATAAGACTTGCTGCAAACTGGGAAGACTTCCTCTCCAAACAGTTCCGTTGCGGTGAAGCCTGGGCGCGCCAGATACCCCATAACCACGGACACATCGAAACCGTCCGTCGCGGGGGCCGGGCTCCGTTCAAGCGAAACCAGGTGTAGGTCGACATCCGGGTTGTTCGCTACGAAATCACCAATTCGATGGCTCATGAACAGGGTTGCGAACGACATTGGCATGCCGACCGTCAAGCGTCGGGCTTTCTCGCGTCGCTTCACACTGTCGAAGGCTGCTGCAATATGGGCGAGGCTCAAGGTCGCAGCTTCAAATAACTCCTCGCCAGCGGGCGACAACGACACCTTTTGGTTCCCGCGGTTAAACAGCTGGATGTCGAGATGGTCCTCCAACGTCAGAATATGGCGACTGACCGCCGCTTGAGTAACCGAAAGCTCGTTAGCAGCCTTGGTAAAACTCATATGCCGTGCGGCAGCTTCAAATGCGCGTAATGCGCTTAACGGAAGCCGTCGGTAATTGGACATAGATAACTGTTACTCCAGGGCTACATGGAAGTAAATTCAGGCCTCAGTTTTTGCCGCGCCAGGCGTCGCATGCGGCCGCGGGCGCTGAGTGCCGAATGGGCCTTGGCAGTCTCTTCGCTCTTGACGTGGGACTTCCGGGTCGCCGCTCCATGGAATCCAGTTGAAGGCTGTCCACCCGCCATCAGGTACGATGACTTGCCCGGTCACGTAACTGGACCGGTCAGACGCAAGGAAGAGAGCAGCTTCAGCAACATCACGGGGCTGGCCAAATCGGCGCATTGGCAACTGGTCCATGTAGGCATCGACATCCATATGGCCGTCATCGATAGCCTTCCTGAGCATCTCTGTTTCAATCATGCCTGGGGCCACTGCGTTGACCCGGATCGCGTAGCCGGCCCATTCGATGGCTAGCACCTTGGTCATTGAGATGACGGCGGCCTTGGCCGCGTTATAAGCGAGCCGCATTGGGACATTGGAGAACCCATTAATCGGCGAAATGTTGACAATGCCTGCGCCACCGCGCCCGCGCATAATCTTCCCAAATTCACGGCTGCAGAGAAATACGCCGGTGGTCATAACGGCGAAGGACGCTTCCCAATCCTTGAGAAGGAAGCTCATGCTAGGCCCAATACGGGCAATACCCGCATTGTTGACAAGGATGTCTACGCCGCCGTGATCGCGGGCGATCATTTGTGCGACAGCTACGACTTCCTGTTCACTCGTCACATCAACACGATAGAATGAATGCCGGCTTCAATTGCTGGCGGATCGAGATCGAGGTTGATTACCTTACCGCCGTGGTCGGCAAAGAGCGCACAGATCGCGGCACCGATCCCTCGGCTGCCTCCGGTATCGACGCAAACGTTCCCTGCGACCTCGCCGCTCATCCGACCGCCTGGCGCGCACGCAGGCTTTCCGAGCGCCCTTCGATAACAAAGCCCCTGTAGCCGTCGGTCGCTACTTCCTCGCAGATCTTCTGGTAGGTCGGCACCCCGCCGACATAAGGCATAAACACGGCGGGTTTCCCGGGCACGTTAACGCCGAGGTACCAGGACTTCGCCTTGGTGTACAACGTGCCTTCAGCCGCCTGCCCGACATGCTCCATCCAACCTTCTTCGGCCGAGGCCGTTGCTTCGATAGTCTCTGCGCCTCGCGTTTTGAGGTAGGCCAGGCAATCAGCGATCCATTTGACATTATCTTCGATGGCTACGATCACATTAGTCAACACCGACGGGCTTCCCGGCCCGGTGACGATGAACAGGTTGGGAAATCCCGATGTCATCAGGCCCAGGTATGTGTTCGGGCCGTCCCGCCATTTCTCTTTTAGCGTAAGGGCTTGGCGGCCGACGATATCGATCTTGCTCAGCGCGCCGGTAATGGCGTCGAACCCTGTAGCGAGCACCAACGTATCGAGCTCATAGAATTGGGAGCCCGCGGTCAGGCCGTTTTCCGAGACCTCCTGTAGAGGATTAGAGCGCAGGTCAACCAGGGTCAAGTTTTGCCGGTTGAACGTTGCAAAGTAGTTTGTATCAGCGCAGATGCGCTTGCTACCGATCGGATGGACCGGCGCCAGCAGGTTAGCGACAGCGGGATCTGTGACAACCTCGCGAATTTTTTTCCGGACGAACTCAGCAGCTGTGCTGTTGGCGTCCTCATTCTTGAGCAAATCGGAATATGCGCCGGTGAATCCGGTGCCCCCTGCAGCCCAACGTCTTTCATATTCTTGCAGGCGGTCTTCCGGAGATACGGCCAGCGCAGATTTGGTACCTATGTCAGACAAAATCCCTGCCGGCATCGTGCGGGCCGCCATGCGCCGTTCCGCATAGCTTTGCTTCCACTCGGCTTCATAGGCGCTATCCATGGGCTGATTGCGCGCCGGGATACTGAAATTCGGGGTCCGTTGGAAAACGTAAAGGTGTTTTGCCAGTTTCGCGAGTTCCGGAACCACCTGGATCCCCGACGATCCGGTACCAATGGCGCCGATTTTCCGGCTGGCCAGATCTACCGGCTCTTGGGGCCAATTTCCCGTGTGATAAATTTCGCCTTTGAATGTACCCAAGCCTGGGATGTTCGGGCGCTGGGCAGCGGACAAACAGCCGGTCGCCATAACGCACCATTTCGCACGATAATGCTCTCCACCAGCGGTGGAAACCTGCCAGACATCCTCCCCTTCGTGGAAAATTGCGCTTGCTACTCGGGAGTTGAATCTGATGTCACGGAGAAGATCGAATTTGTTCGCGACATGGTTTGCATACTTCAAAATCTCAGGCTGCGATGCGTATCGTTCGCTCCAGCTCCACTCTTGCTGCAGCTCCTCGCAGAACGAGTAGGAGTATTGCATGCTCTCGACGTCACACCGCGCCCCGGGATATCGGTTCCAGAACCAGGTCCCACCCACGCCCGGCGCAGTTTCCAGAATAGTGGCTGTGAGGCCAAGTTCCCTCGCGAGATGAAGCATGTACATTCCGGCAAAGCCGGCACCCACAATGATCACGTCAAATGAAGGCGCCTCTATCGAGGAGCGCTGTTCCAAACTGTCAGTATTCTGCATGAGATGCTCCTAATTCTTGTGAGACGGTATGACGGACAACTGCCCCACCGAGTTGCACACGCGGGTCGGCTCCAGTCATGCTGTTCCAACGCTCACGGTCCAACACTCTCAGACGTAAGTTCCGACCGCCTCCAGACGCTGGGTGGTTGGCCGTAGGCCCTTCGGAAGACCCTGGAGAAATGAGAGGCATTCTCAAAACCTGCCCCCAGAGCGACCTCGATCAAAGGAGTATCGATCCTCCTAAGAAGTTGCTTTGCGCGCTCCAGCCGCAAGCGTCGGTAGATAAGCGCAGGAGAGCTGTTCACCTGTTTGAAAAACAGCCGTTCGAGTTGTCGTCGAGAAATTCCCAATGTCATAGCGAGCTTGGAAACAGACATGGTGTTCTCGATGTTTTGCTCCATCAAAAACAGAGCAGCTCGAAGCCTCGGGTCATCTGTCTCTATTGCCAGAGGCCGACGCGATTGCAGGCTCTCCGCATTCCGAACTTTGTCGATCTGCAGCACTTCCAGAGCGTTTCGCTCGGCCGCATAGCCAATGTGCTGTCGCACCAACTCTGCCGCTAGATCGGCTGCGCTGCTGCCGCCTGCGCATGACCCGCGGGTCGTGTCCAGGTTATAAATTCTGTCTGCTCGAACCTTTAACCCCGGAAAGCGCTCTCGAAAGTCGACGTAATGAAGCCAACTCACACAGGTCTCATGGGCGGCCATAAGACCTGACTCGGCCAGAATGAACGTCCCGGTGCAGATTCCGATCAGTCGCGCGCCTTTGGACCCAGCATCACGAAGATATTGCAAGGTTTCCTTGTCAACCGCCACCCCGTGGGTCAACCGTCCCCCGACGACGACAATGTAATCAAACTCGATTGGATCAAGGAATGGCGAGGTCGGCGAGACCTGAACGCCGCAGCTCGACATCACAGGCTGCCGGGTGTTGGACAGGACCTCCCAATCGGCGTTGATGCGGCCCGATTTATCTGTTTCATCGCTAGCGAGTCTCAGCGTGTCGATAAACATGGCGAAGGCGGTCAACGTGAAGGAGCGGGCCAGGACAAACCCGACCTTCAGTCGGACAGACGTTGTCTGTCTGCGCCGGGGTGAGGATTGAAACACCGTGTCTGGCTCCATCCGTTGGAAGACCCTGGGAAATGCCTCAGGCGTCAACGCTTATGGCGTTTCCTATCTTGACTCATGATGCTTGTCTACAATATGTCTATTATGAAAATTGAGGAGCCGCAATGAGCTTGGTTGAACCTGCCGCCTCGGACCGAAAGGGCATTCTTGCCGAAACGCTGGTGCATCGTATCCTGACGATGCAGCTCGAGCCGGGGGCGGTTCTCGACGAAGTCGCTCTCAGCGAGGAATTCGGCCTGTCCCGTCCGCCGGTCCGCGAACTCATGCGGCAGATGGCGGGCGAGGGTTACGTCGATCTTGAGGCAAACCGCGCTGCGCGCGTATCCGTAATGTCTTACCAGACGCTTCGGGATTTTCTGATCGTTGCTCCGATGATCTACGTCGGAACGACGAAGCTCGCCGCTGTCAACCACAAGCCTGGGGACCTCGAAGTCCTCAAGCACACCCAGCAGAAATTCCGGCAGTCCATTGCCGATGGCCACGTCGAGAACAGGGTGATCTTCAATCACCAGTTCCATCTCAACATCGGAAAGATGGCACACAACCCCTATCTGCTTCCCAGCCTCAAGAAGCTTCTCATCGATCACGCCCGGATCGGAAAGATCTTCTATCGCCAAAACGGCGGCCCGCGGATCCAGGCGGACCAGGAAACCGCTGCGCGGCAACATGACCAGATGATCGAGGCCATCGAAGCCAGGGACGCAGAGCGGGCCGGCGAACTGGTGCGCGCCCATCTTGAAGTTTTCCGAAACGACGTAGCGCTCTACGCCGTGCCCAACGGCATGCAGGGCGAACTCGAGGGATAATCATCTGCTAGTGTCAGTGGGACACGTGGGAGAACAGAAATGCTGAACAAAGTCGACTACAAGACGCAGGCGGCCGCTCTCAAATTGCCGAACAGGATGATCGTGGACGGAGAGCAAACGGCCGCCCTGTCCGGCAAAACATTTCCGACGATAAACCCGGCGACGGGCAAGGTCCTGGCGGAGCTTCCGGCGGCTTCGGCGGCGGATGTCGACAAGGCGGTCGCTGCCGCCCGGCTAGCGTTTGAGGACGGCCGTTGGTCTAAGTTGCCTCCGGCGACCAGGAAAAAGGTGCTTGTTAAGCTGGCGTCCGTTATCGAGGATAACACGCTCGATCTGGCGCTGATGGAAAGCCTGGATAGCGGCAAAACCATTAGCGACTGCATCAACATTGATGTGCCCGAGGCGATCAATAGCCTCAGATGGCATGCCGAGGCCGTGGACAAGATATACGATCAGGTTTCGCCAGCGAATGATGCGTCGCTCGGCCTTATTGTGCGCGAGCCGATCGGTGTCGTTGGCCTCGTTCTTCCATGGAATTTTCCTCTTCTCATGCTCGCATGGAAGATTGGGCCAGCACTTGCCGCGGGGTGCACGATTGTGGTCAAGCCGGCTGAGGAGACCTCGCTTACCACATTGCGCGTCGCTGAACTCGCTCTGGACGCGGGCCTGCCGGCTGGCGTGTTTAACGTCCTGACGGGTGACGGCCCGGACGTTGGTGAACCGATTGGCCGGCATCCCGATATCGACGCTGTTTCATTCACCGGCTCCACCGAGACCGGTCGCCGCTTCCTCAAGTATTCCTCCGAGAGCAATTTGAAGGAAGTCGTACTAGAAATGGGCGGTAAGAATCCTTGCATTGTCATGGAAGATGTTCCCGATCTCGACGCGGTGGCCGCTCATATCGGCAACGGCGCATTCTGGAACATGGGCCAGAATTGCTCGGCCATCTCGCGAGTCTTCGTCCACAATGACGTGAAGGACCGCCTCATCGAAAAACTGGCGGAAGTCGCCAGATCCTGGACTGTAGGCGACCCGCTTGATCCCGACACGCGCATCGGCCCGCTGATCTCTGCCACCCATTTCGGGAAAGTTAGTGGCTATCTGGGAGGCGAGGGAAAGGTTGTGGCTGGCGGCAAGGTCTTCAATGGGACCACGGTCGAACCCACGATCATTGAATTCGACCGCCACCGTAGCAAGCACGTCCGGGAAGAGATCTTTGGGCCAATCGTCTCTGTGATTGGGGTGCAGTCCCTCTCGGAAGCGGTCTCCCTCGCCAATGAAACTGAATATGGCCTCGCAGCGTCAGTTTTTACGGCTGACGGAACACGAGCGCTCCGGGCCGCACGGGCGATCAAAGCCGGGACCGTCACTGTGAACTGCTACGGGGAGGGGGACGCTGCAACCCCATTTGGCGGCTACAAGCAGTCGGGCTTCGGCGGCCGCGACAAGTCCCTGCACGCTCATGATCAGTATACCCAGACCAAAACGCTCTGGATCGACCTGAGCAGCTCAAATGAAGGTTTCTGAAATGTCATCATTTGCTTTCTCCGGTCTCAATCTCGCGATCACGGCTCCGTTCGACTCGAAGGGGCGCATCGACTTCGACCGCTTCCAGGAACTCATCGAGCGGTATTTGGCCGCGGGCGTCGACGGAATCGTATTCAGCTCCGGCACAGGCATGCATGTTTACCTGTCGCCAGATGAATCGAGGTCCCTCATCGAACGTGGCGCGCGCATCGTTGCCGGAAGGGCCAAGGTGATTGCCCAGGCCTCGGCATTGCTCACGGCCGACGTCGTCGAAAGGACGCGGTTTGCAAAGGATTCCGGTGCGAACGGCGTCATGATCCTCCCGCCCTTCTTCGAAGGTCCGTCGGACGACAACAGCGTCTTCGACTTCTACGCCGAGGTTGCCAAGGTCGGATTGCCCATCATTGGATACAATGTGCCCCAGGCGGTCGGTGTACGCATAACGCCGGACCTGCTCCGCAGACTCTGCGAACTGCCCGAATTCCGCGCCGTCAAGGACAGCAGCGGAGACTTGGTCGCGCAGATCAGGCTGATCGGCACCGGCCTGGATGTCATCAACGGCGCCGATCCGCTCGTCCCGTTCTCCCTATTCGCCGGTTGCTCTGGTCTGATCTGGGGCGGCGCGAACATTGCGCCACGCACCAGCGTGGCGATCGTCAGGGCCGCTCGGGAAAAGAGATGGGACGATGTGCAGTCGCTCTGGCTGCTGCTGGAGCCAATCATGTCCCTCCTTTGGGACGGCGAGTATGTTCCAAGCGTGTATGCAGCCGCTGGACTCACAGGGTATGGCTGCGGCAACGCGAGAAAACCGTTCCGTCCCCTTTCGACGGACCGCATTGCGGCGCTTCGGACGGCGCTAGGCGCACTGGTTGAACAAGAAGCGGTATGATGACCAGTAAGACCTTTCGTGCGCGTCGCCTTCCCGCCCATGGCGTGGAGTCCGGCTGGGCGGCGTTGCTCCCTTCGAGGACGCCAACGCCCGAGCTGGATCAGGCCATCACCGTCGATGTCGTCGTCATCGGCGCGGGCTTCGCAGGGTTGGCCGCCGCTGTTCGGCTGGCCGATCTCGACCGGAACCTTTCCGTCGCCGTCATTGATGCCGACGTGGTCGGAAACGGGGCCAGTGGTCGGAACTCCGGCTTCCTCATTGATTTGCCCCATGACATCTCGTCGGGCAATTTCGGGGTGAACGCTGTTGCCAAAAGCCACAACGATATCCTGGTAGCGCGGACGGCCATCCAACATTACGCCCGCCTGGCGGAAGAGCATGGCTGGGACGAGGACGTCTTCGATCCGAGCGGCAAATACAGCGTGGCCATGACCGATGCCGGCACCGAGCACCTTGCAGCATACTCCTTGACGCTCAAGTCGTTGGGCGAACCGAACCAGGTTCTAGGTGCTACGGACATCGCGGAAGTCACGGGCACGCGATGCTTCAAGTCCGGGCTCTTCACGCCCGGTGCGGTCATAGTGCAACCTACAGCGCTGGTGAGGGCCATTGCAGATTTGTTTCAGGAGCCCGTCAGGCTGTTTGAGCGGACGGCCGCGCTGTCCATAAAAGCCTCGTCAAGCGGCTGCACTGTGAAGACTCCCAAGGGGGAAGTCAGGGCAGGGCGGGTGATCCTGGCGACAAACGGCCACGCGGAGAGCTTCGGGTTTGGAAGCGGTGAACTTCTCCACGTCTTCACTTACGCGTCGCTCACCGAGCCGTTCACTTCCTCCGCGCTGGGCGGATACCGCAAATGGGGAGCGACACCGGCGGCGCCGATGGGCACGACTGTACGGCGTATCAATGGGGCCGATGGTGACCGAATTCTTATACGCTCCCGCTACACCTACCACCCGAAGATCGAAGTCGGCGCCGCCTCGATCAAGAGTGCGGGCGACCTCCATGACCGCAAGTTCGCGGACCGCTTTCCTGATCATCGTCACTTGAAGATGCAGTATCGCTGGGCCGGCGCAATGGCGCTCACGCGGAATTCGGTGCCGCTGTTCGGCCAGGTGGCAGACGGCATCTTCGCGGCATGCGCGTGCAACGGCATAGGCGGGACCAAGTCCACCGCCGCGGGCATCGCGACGGCCGAACTCTTGGTTGGGCATCGGTCCAAACTCGGCGAAATATTCCGCTCGTTTGAGAAGCCCCAAGCATTGCCCCCGCGACCGTTCACCGACGTGGGCGCACGATTGAACCTAAAATTCAGAGAATGGCGCGCGGGACGCGAATAGGTCCTCTGAAGGCTGACTTCGCTTCGCGACCCCATGAGTGGGCCGTATCTCAACGGGAGAACAGCCGGCGTGCTGGAAAATGGGAACGGAGACAAGAACATGGCTATTCTTCTGATTGCCGAACACGACAACGCGACGCTTTCCGACCAGACCGCCAAGGCGCTTTCGGCGGCGCTGCAGATCGGTTCGGACGTGCATGCGCTGGTTGCCGGCAAGGGCGCCAAGGGAGCTGCCTATGCCGCCGCCATGCCCAAGGGCGTCAGCAAGGTGCTGCTCGCCGAAGCCGACGAACTGACCGAACGCCTTGCCGAACCACTGGCGACGCTAGTCGTCAGCATAGCCCGCGCCTATGACACATCATTGCGCCGGCGACCTCGTCGGGCAAGAACGTCTCGCCGCGCGTGGCCGCACTACTCGATGTCGCGCAGGTCTCCGAGATCATCGAAGTCATCTCTCCCGACACCTTCGAGCGGCCGAACTATGCCGGTAACGCCATCCAGACGGTGCAGTCGACCGACGCCAAGAAGGTGATCACCGTGCGCACCGCTTCGTTTCCAAGCGCCTCCCAAGGCAATGCGGCTGCCGTCGAGAATATCTCGGCGGCAGCCGACCCGCGTCTATTCATTTTCATTGAAAATCAGCTCTCCGAAACTGACCCTCCGGAGTTGACCTCGGCCAAGATCATCATCTCCGGTGGACGCGCGCTGGGCTCCTCGGAGAAATTGCAGGAGGTCATCCAGCCCGTCGCCGACAAGCTCGGTGCCCCCGTCGGCGCTTCCTGTGCAGCGTTCGATGCCGGCTATGCGCCGAACGACTGGCAGGTCGGCCAGACCGGCAAGGTCGTGGCCCCTGATCTCTACATTGCCCTCGGCATCTCCGGCGCCATCCAGCACCTCGCCGGCATGAAGGATTCGAAGGTCATTGTCGCCATCAACAAGGATGAGGAAGCGCCGATCTTCCTGGTCGCCGACTACGGCCTCGTCGGCGATCGTTTCGTTATCCTGCCCGAGCTCTCCAGATCGATTTGACCCGAAGTACAATGTCTCAACTTCAGATTCTCACTCTAACCTGCGAAGACCGGCCCGGCATCGTCGCGGCCGTCGCAACCGAACTGGCTGTGCTCGGTGCCAACCTTGCTGAGAGCAGCCAATTCTGGGACCGCACCAGCAATCGCTTCTTCATGCGTCTGGCCGTTGAAGGAGACGATTCGCTTTCGACCGCATCAATCGAGCGTGCGCTCAAACGGGCAATCGACCGCTTCGGTTTGTGTGTTCACACCGTCGATGCGCGCCGTAGGCCGAAGATCATCATAATGGTGTCGAAATTCGACCATGCAATGCTTCATCTGCTTTACCAAATCAAGGTCGGTTGGCTGAACGCGGACGTGGTCGCGATCGTCTCTAACCACGAAGACAGCCGTGGGGTCGCCGAGCGGGAGGGCCTCGCCTATCATTACTGGCCGGTATGCAAGGACAACAAGACCGAGCAGGAACAAAGGCTGCTAGGTCTCGTACATGAAACTGGCGCGGATCTCGTAATCCTGGCCCGATACATGCAAGTCCTGTCTGATGACCTGTCAACTCGCCTCTTCGGCAAGATGATCAACATTCATCATTCCTTTCTGCCCTCCTTCAAGGGCGCAAAACCCTATCATCAGGCGTATGAGCGCGGAGTGAAACTTATCGGAGCGACCGCGCATTACGTGACGCCCGACCTCGACGAAGGTCCAATCATAGATCAGGAGACTGAGCGCGTAACGCATGCGATGAGCGCGGAGGATTTCGTGGCGACCGGCCGCGACATCGAAAGCCGGGTCCTTGCACGGGCCGTCAAGCTGCATCTGGAGAGGCGGATTATGCTCAACGGGAATAAAGCAATCGTATTCTCGGCTTAGCGGAGAACGCCGCGATGTGAAAATCTATATCTTCGACCAATCACAAAGGAGAATCGACATGGCACGGCCCCCAATCCCCGGCAATCCAGGCCATACCCCACCGGGCCCCCCCGACTGGGTCCCAGGCCCGCCAGATGGCGTTCCGGGTCGTCCGCCCGGCGTTCCGCCTGGCCCCAAGGACCCACCTCAGCCCCCGGATCGTCCAGTAGGATGACCTGGATAGGCTACGGCGATCTGAAAACAGGTATGCTCCCCCACTGGGAGCATACCTGCGTCGGACGGCTGGATTTCGAACTCCGTGACCTGGCACTCTTCGCCCGAGACTCGCTGCGAATCGACGAAGACCGACTGAAACAGGGGGTGCTCAGCATCGAGTTCGAATGGCCGCTGGCATCCGGGGAAGTCTGCCAGCTTCGCGCAGTTTTCCCCGACAGCTATCCCTTCGTGCGCCCGCAAGTCGCCCTTCGAGGAAACCCGGAAACTTTTCCGCACAAGCATTGCTCACCGACCGACGGCAACCTTTGCCTGTTGGGCCGTGACACAGGACTGTGGTCCATCGAGTGGACATTGGCGAAACTTCTGGAGAAGCAACTCGCCAACGCTCTGAATGGTACGGGCATGGAAGATCCACAGGGCGAACCGATGGAATTCTGGTGGAACGCCTTCGCCCCGGCATTCGATGGCTATGTCGACGGCAGCTATATGTTGATCGACACTGCCTGGAATGTAGGAGCTGAAACGGAGGGCACGTTGCGGTCGTCTTACTCCCTTCAAAAGATGGACGACAAAATTAGATTCCAGGGTGTGGTCGAGGAAATCAAGGCGAAGGACGGGTCCGTTCTAGCTGCCCGGAAATTTCCGCTTCCTCCCGGACTTCAATTGAAGAAGGTAACGGGCATATTTCCGTGGAGGCGCGTAGGTCGTTTCGCGCCGCCATCGCCCGAGGGTTGGCGGAAGGCGCAGGGCCAGCTTACCTTTGGAGGGGACGTGATCAATAGTGGCTCGCCCGCTATTTCGATGTCCGTCACGGTCCAATCGACGGCACTCAGCCACCGTGTTGACGGCGACACCTGGCTATTTCCACTGCGTTACGGACCAGCAAAGTCGTTCCGGGCTGTAAAGCAAGGACGGAGAGGGACCAGCCCCTCCATGATCATAGTTCCCACGCTCCGCGCCGGGGCCTCAGACATCGGCGCCCGAGTTCCATCGGTCGGCATCTTGAAGGAGAAGGTGATTGCCATCTTCGGGATGGGAGCTATTGGTGCCCCAGTTGCGATCGAGCTTGCCCGCAACGGCTGTTCCCATCTCACCGTCATCGACCATGATATCGTCGAACCAGGAAACTCGATCCGATGGCCGCTTGGTGCGACGGCCTGGGGAATGCGAAAGACGACCGCCGTCAAGCACCACGTGGAATCCGAATACCCGAGCGTCGAGGTCGAGGCGATCCATCACACCGTAGGCATAGCCACGGCCGCCGACGGGAACGGAGGAGACCATTCAGTTCTACCGCCGATTTTTGGGAAGGCGGACATCGTCATCGATGCAACGGCCTCTTCCGGAATCTCACGTTTGCTGGCCGATCACTGCAAGTCCGCCGGCAAGCCGATGATCTCTCTTTTCGGGACGCTCTCTTTGAAGGGGGGCGTCGTTGCGGCCTATCAGCCGAAATCCGGCTGTCCAACCTGCCGCGAATTTGCCTATGCGAAAGGTTTGATCGAGAAAGCTCCTGGGTCAGGAGAAATCTCCGCGCTAAATCAGCCGGCTGGATGCGCCGAGTTGACCTTCATTGGGGCTTCATTCGATCTTCATGAATTGTCGCTGGAAGCTGTCCGGTTGACCGTGGACATTCTCTCGCAGCCAGCCGACTTCAAGGAATCCTTGGTCCACACCCTCACATTGCATGACGGCATCAAGCGGGTGCCGCCGTCTTGGCGGGTGGATGGGTTGCCTCCCATGAAGGAATGCGGATGCAACCCATAGTGTGGGTGCCTCGGGCGATCATGCAGGACATGCATATCGATGCCGACCTCTGGTATGATCGGGAAACGGGTGGGACCTTCATGGGATACTGGGCCGAAAGCAACGTTGCCGTCGTAACAGCAATGATCCCGGCCGGGCCCCGAGCATCTCACGAGCGAAGCAGCTTTCTCCCTGATCAAAGCTGGCAACAGGCGGAGATTGCGAAGCACTATGAGCGTTCCGGGAGGTTGGACACGTATCTCGGGGACTGGCACAGCCACCCCGATGCCGTTTCGAACCGCCTGAGCTGGACGGATCGAGTATGCCTGAAAACGATCATAAAAACCCCGACGGCGCGAAATCAAAGGCCCGTCATGATGCTCATGTGCGGCAAACCGGGTGAGTGGTCTTTGCACTCTTGGTTCTGCCAACTGCGGACCAAGTTATTTCTCTTTGAATTTCTGGATGAGAGAGAAGCGACTATCGAAGCCTACACGAGCCCCTCTTCTGAAACAGGCGAGGAGATCGTAAGAGCTTAATCAAGATTCTGGCCGACACAGGATGAGGGGGAGATGAATTTTACGCATTGCGATTTGGGGCAGTGTTCTCGCGGTCAGAGGGCCGAGATCACGTTCACGTCGGGAGCCAATCTAAGCTTGCTGGATTTGACGAGCTGCAGCAATTACGGGCGCGGAGAACGACCTCAGTATATTGGCCGGCTTGCGAAGCAGCCAGTCCGCCTGCAGGTTCCCAAGTCGGTGCATTGGCATGTAGCCGTCGATATGCAGGGGCTTGAAGGCAGCACTTGTTCCAGCATCAGGAAATTGCCCGGGCCTCTACCCGAATTGCGCGAAGCTCTGTGTTCTGTTCCGTCCCTGGTCAGGGATAGTTCGCCGCCGGGAACATCCACAGACGGGAATCGCCAGTACGAGGTGTTCATCTCCCATGCTTCCGAAAGATAAGGATGATGTCGTCCGTCCACTGGCGCTGAATGATGGACTCGCAGTCTGGTCTGACGGATTGGAGCTTCGGATCGGTAACAGCCTCAGGCGGATCGATCAGGGATTAGCGAACAGCCATTTCGGCGTGGTCGCTTTGTCAGAGCCGTTCGAAAGGCTGGACGTACTACGAACTCGACGGAATCGCCGCTCGGTCTGTCAAACGGGAGCAACAGCTTCTACCCACCTGGCATAAGTCGCCTAAAGCACTCCTACCAACACGCCTGACGATTTCCGACCTGATCGCGTCGGTTATAGCTGCATAGGAATACAATGGTCGCGTTGCCGATCACCGGTCGAAATTGTCAAAGGCGAACACTCGCACGGCCCGTCATTTTGTTGGGTTCGGTGACCCGATTTCGGCCCGCCCGCTGCTCTCCACCAATGCGCTTCGCACTCTCGAACTGCTCCATCAGCACCTTCTTGTGTTGGGAGGCTGCCGTAGCATTTCGGACAAAAACGTCCGAGATCGCCGCGTAGCTACCGCTGGCGAGCTAATAATATGCGCGACCGTCGCGGCATTTGTAAAGAAGGTTAGCCCGGCCAGTTTGAGAGGTCGGCTTACGATGGGGTCTACAGGCCGGGTGGCGCACAGCAGAGAGATGAAGGGAGTGAGTCAGAACAATGAGGAAGAACAATGAGGAAGGACATGCGAATTGTCTTCGAGACATTCCTGGAAAAGTTGTCGGTAAGTGTCGATGAGGGTGATTTTCGCGGAGCCTTGGCCGATGTCGCCTCAGGTCTGGATCTATTCACCTTTGCCTACTTCTCCTTACCGCCGTGGTCTAATGGCAAGCCCATGCTGATCTCGAATTATCCGGCGCTCTGGACAGCGCGCTATCTTGAGAACCGGTATCAGAATGTCGACCCGGTCATTTTACGTGCAAGCTATGGCGAATCCACATTTCGATGGGGATTTGACCTAAAGAGTTTTGATCTGTCCGCGCCTCAGCTTAGGTTTTTCGAGGAAGCAGCGCAGTTCGGCATCCGCTGCGGCGTGACGATCCCGATCATTGATGGCCGCGACAATTTTGCGGCTATGACCTTTGCCGCTGACAAGCCCGATCCTGCATACTTTCGCGTGGCCGATCGCTACGAGCAAGGTCTTCCGTTTTTCGCGAGCTGTTTTCATACGTTCGTCCGCTGCAGACTGTCGGGTGATCGAAGAATTGGCGGTGTGTTGTTGACGCCGCGTGAATACGAGTGCCTGCAGTGGGCGGCGCGCGGCAAGTCCGCCCGAGATACAGGCGGCATCCTGGAGATCTCGCGGTACACGGCTGAGTTCCATCTGGCAAACGTCCGCAAGAAGCTTGGCGTGACAACCACCCGACAGGCGATTACGCGTCTGGCGGCTTCAGGCTTTTCGCTTCCTGATAAGTCGGCTTGACCTCCGGAACTGCACAGGCTGCGCTTTCTTGAAGGATCGTTTCCAATGGCGAGGAAATGTTTCCCGCCATTGGAGGCCTTTGATGATCCAGCTTATTGCGCCTGAGTGCTACGACGACTTTGCTGACGGACTGCATGCAATGCATCGGCTTCGATTTCGCGTCTTCAAGGAACGCCTAGGCTGGGACGTGCAGGATAATGGCGGCTATGAAATCGATTCCTTTGACGCGCTCAGACCGCACTACCTGTTGTTGCGCGGTTTCGAGGGCCGGGTGGAGGGTTGCGTTCGCCTTCTGCCCTCAGCGGGCCCGACCATGATTCGCGATACCTTTCCGATGCTGTTGGAAGGAAGGGCTGCACCTGAGGATCCGAGCGTGTGGGAAAGCAGCCGTTTTGCGCTCGACATAGCTTCATCTGGGCAAAAGGGGGCGGGCGGTATCGCTCTCGGCACATATGAGCTCTTCGCCGGCATGATCGAGTTCGGCCTCTCACGCCGGCTCAGCCACGTCGTCACGGTCACCGACTTGCGCATGGAGCGCATTCTTCGTCGCGCCGGCTGGCCCCTCGAGCGGATCGGCAACCCGCACACGATCGGCGCGACACGCGCACTGGCGGGCTACCTCGAAGTGTCGAAAGCGACACTTCATGCGGTGCGACAAAACAGCGGTATCGACAGTCCGGTGCTATGGGCGCCGGTGCTTCGCCGGGTGGCGTGAATGTGACGCCCGGCAGGAGAGCACAGTCATGTCCACGTCTCTTGCGACGGACGCCGATCTGCCCGACTGGTGGAATGATAGGTCATACGACTATGCCGCTCAGCTGACGCTGCGTGGCTGGGCTTGGGAGTTTTTGCGGCGCAATCCGGTATTTCAGCATGATGTGCTTGCTGCGCGCCGGCAGGCCAACAGTTTGCCGCATGGAACCACCGTCGAGGTGATCGCGTCGGCCGGCAACCTGTCGCGCTGGGGTGTTTCGTTTCGCTGAATCTTACGGGCGCAGTGCGACTGTGTTTTGGTGTCCCCGCCGGTGTCCAAGCGTGCTGCCTGTCATTGCGGAACGGCGATTTGCGTCATCGACGATATCGTCGTTCGAGCTGGCGGCATTGCCATGTCGTGCTGCAGTCCTGCTGATGCCCGACGAGAGCCAGGAGGTTCTTCTTCGCGATGCGGAGCGCAGCCTCCAGCTTGCTGTTTCGGGAGCGGATGTCCTGCACCCTGTTTACCTCCGCACCGAGGCGATCTGGCCGGCAGCACTTTCGAAGCATCGTCTGTTAGCGCTGGAGTGCCTCAATGCCCTTTGTGCCTACGGAAAACTGCCCGCGCGCTTGTTTCCGCCAGAAAGACGCGGGCCCCGATTGAACTTCGTCCTCCGCGCGCTCGATGGCGCGCTTGCCGGAGCATCACATCGCGAAATCGCCGAAGCGCTGGTCGGCCAAGCGCGCGTGCGGTCCGACTGGAAGGATCCTCAAGATCACCTGCGCGATCGTATCCGGCGCGCCGTCTCACGTGGCCGTGCGCTAATGAACGGCGAATATCTGAATTTCCTTCTTTGAAGAGCATGAGATCCGCGCTGTGCGTCAGCCGGCGAACAGTTCCTTGTAGCCGGTCGTCACCATCCAATTAGCACGGTCGATATGGCTGCGGAGGGCCTTTTTGGCGCGGACCGGTTCAATGGACGGGTCAATGCCGAGAATGCGATTGGCCATCTCCTCCTCGCTGGCATTGTCGGCACAGGCATCCAGGATACGCAGATAGATCGTGAAATGCTGCCTGTCGTAGGCCGTCAGGGTCTCCGACCATGGGACTTCGTCGGCAATCGGCGTGATCGATTTGGGCTGTAACATCGCTGATTATACCTCCGCAAAACGGCCTCCGCGAAGCCCTCCGCCAGCGGATTGGGATACTCAATGTGGATTACATATTTTAGTTGATAAACTCAAGCTGCCTAATCCGCTGGCTATCGTGCATGGATATGCGCAGATTGGTCGGACGGAATGTGCAGAGGATCAGGCTAAGGAAGCGTCTGACGCAGGAGCAGCTTGCCGAGATTTCCGGGTTCAGCCAGCAGTACATCAGCGGCTTGGAGAAAGGACGAAGAAATCCGACGATCATCACGATCTATGAACTGGCATTGGCCCTCGACGTCAGCCACACGGATCTGGTTCGGCCCGACAAACAGGCCTGACCCACCCGACTTCCTTAATTGCTACGGGCCCACGCGCCTCCCAGCGCGCGCCGGCTGCTCGTGAACCCCCGGTCTTCTTCGGCAGGCTTCAGCGATCTTGCGCCGTTCGGCTTCGCGCCCCCGGCGCGGGGCAGCCTGTCGGCTGCTACTGGCAAGTACCTGGTCGGGCGCAGGCGGGGACGCCCACTCTTAACAACGGCTTCTTCAAGTATTCCCGACAATCGGCTGCTGTGCGTTGGATGGTAATCGCATAAAGTTGATCAGAACGTTCCTCCGATTCGGACACCTCCCGCCCAGCCCCGCCTGGGGGTCACAAGGCCCCACCCCTCTAATGATCCGGGTCGACTCGCCCGTGCAGCGTGGAAAGGGCGCACGAGGCGCCCTTCATTTCCGATCAGCTATCAGCAGCCGCCTTCACCTTTCGTTGTTAGAAGCGGTAGGTGACACCTGCGCCTATCAACCAGGGATCGAGCTCCGCCTTTCCCGTCAGCTTCGCGCCGTCCACCGTGACGTCGAAGTCTGGCTTGAGGAAAAGCTTCTTCACGTCGAAGTTGACGCCCCAGTGCTGATCCACCATGTAGTCGAACCCGACCTGCAGCGCGGTGCCGAACGTGTTCTTAACCTTGAGAGCATCGGCGCTGCCGGCATCCTGGTTATAGAATATCGTGTAGTTCACGCCGGCGCCGACATAGGGCTTGAAAGCGCCGAGATCGGTAAAATGATACTGCAATGTGAGCGTAGGCGGCAGCAGCCAAACCTTGCCGATATTGCCCAGCCCGCGGATCGTTCCTTGCCCCTCGATGTTCGCATAGGTGGTGCCGAGTATAAGCTCGGCGGCGATGTTGTCCGTGAAGAAATAGGAGATATCGAGTTCCGGCGTCACCGTGTCCGAATAGGAAAGACCAGAGCCGGGCACCGCATTGACGTAACCCGAATCCTCAGTAATGACCCCCAACGCACGCAGCCGGATCTGCCAAGGGCTTGGCGCTTCCGTGACGGAGGCTCCTGCCTGCGGGACGCTCGCCGCTTGCGCAAGGTCCGCCGCGACGGCCTGCTGTCCCATCACGATGAGGACAACGGCCGCTGTTACTCCCCGCGCCGCGCGCATTTGGTTTCTCGCCATGATACTCTCTCCTTGCTCTTCAGAAATGTGGACTGAACTACGAAAAGTCTTGCTCGAATTGCTTGGGATTGCCGCGGCGCTCATGCGCAGTTTGCGGGCACCGCGCACACATCATTTGCGCCGTGCTCGCAATCACCGACCTGTACTCACTTAGAAGTAGGCGGGCTAACCAAAGGCCTGCAGCTTTGCGGCCGTCTTACGCGCGTGGCCCGGGTGAACGCACGCCCGCTTCGTGGTGGAGAGCAGGATCGGCGGATAGCGGCAAGAGTGGTCCCGGCGCCACAGTGCGCGCGGAATTCCGGCATCCTGCCAGAAATTGTAGAGGTACTGACCGCGGCGCGTGATCAGGGGAACCTTGTCAGGACGGTCGAAGATCGCTGTCAGGGCGTCGTGCTCGCGATCGAACTGTGTTCCACCGAGGTGCCCCAGGGTCCTGGCCGACTGGCTGGCGGCCCAGGCAAGTGTCGGTTCTCCTTCTACATCTTCGAGCCAAAGATAGGGATCATCGTCCGGGGCATTCAGCGTTTGGCGGAAATCGAATACGGTCATGTCCGGATAACGTGAAGAATGATGTCGACTGGAAAACAGCCGCAACGTCCTGTCGGCTCGGAAAGGCCCAGTTTTCGCGGCTGCGACCGCATGTTCGGCGAGCTTGATCATGGCATGATTTCTCCTCAGTCCTTGCCGCAGCGCGTTTGCGGATAGCCTTGCACGTGTCGTGCCAAACGATAAAATCGTTTCACAACAATGACATGGCTCTAATTGCGGTGTGTCTCATGTCTGACTTTGTCGAAGACCCGACAACGAGTGCAGACGTGACCGCCTGATAGAACCTCCTGTGCGAGCTCGGTGGGCACTGCGGAATAGGCAGTGAAGCTCACCCCGAAACTGGCCGAGCTTCGGACCGACATCGGCGACGGGGCGATCGACGACCAATACGTCGCCGGTGTCGGGCGCGGCACAGCCTGAGGACTCCGCGGCGGTGATCATCGAATAACTGCGTTTACGATGGCTCATCGTGGGCCACCGGTCGGCGCGCAAAAGACTGCTTTGCGGCCTCATCCCTCCGCCTGGATTGAGTCGCAGGGACCGAATGGCGCACGTGCTTTTTGAACCGGCAGAGTGGTCATAACGCAATTGTCTTCCGGCTATCTTTACAGAGATTCGATAATCCAGTTGGTGAAGGTCCCAGATCTAGCCGCAGTTTTGACCATCTGCCGGGCGTGTTGGTCCTCGAACTGTTGCGGGCTGAGATAGCCGAGCGCTGAGTGCAATCGGCGGGTGTTGTAAACCTCATCAATGAAGCGGGGAAGGTCCTCAGCGACGTCGGCGAAGGTTTTCGTAGGCCATCGGATAGACGGCTTCGACCTTCATCGTCTTCATGAAGCTTTCCGCTTTCGCATTATCGTAGGGATTGCCGCGCCGGCCCATCGATCCAATAAGATCGTGCTCGGCGAGAACGTTGCGGTAGAGGAGTGCGGCATATTGCGAGCCTCGGTCCGAGTGATGGACGCAGCCCGGCGGGGGTTTTCGTCGTTCGATTGCCGCCTTCAATGCTGCAACGGTCAAGCGCGCGTCGATCGACCGACCGATGGCGTAACCAACGACCTTGCGTGACCAGGCATCCAAAATGACCGCGACGTAGACGAAGCCCACCGCAATCGTCACGTATGTTATGTCGCTCACCCAGAGCTGGTTCGGGCCGTCGGGTGTCACGTTCTTCGCCAAGTTCGGGAAGATCGGCAACTCGTGATCGCTGTCCGTAGTGGCGATGAAGCGCCGCCTGATCCTGGGCTGCAGATCGTGCTCGCGCATCAACCGTCTGACCTTCTTGTGGTTGACGACGATGCCGCGCTGCCGCAGCGCCGCCTGCATGCGGCGATAGCCGTAAGCTTCGAAGCTGTCGGAGATCTCACCCATCGTCTCGACGAGCGCTGTGTCATCCACGGCGGTTTCGGGCTGATCGTAGTAGGTTGATCGCGCGATCCCCATCAGCCGGCATCCTTCAGCGATGGAGACATCGCCGGGCCGGTGATCACGGATGTAGTCCCGCTTCTCGGACGTGGTGCGCTTTTCAGAGCCCCCTTTAGAAACTCAATTTCCAAGGCTTGCCGGCCTACCAGCCGCTCCAGCGCTGCGATCCGCGCCTCATAGGTCTGCATCGTGTCGGCCGCCGCCACGTCTTCGTCGAAGGAGCCGGCCTCGTATTTCTGAACCCAGATGCGGATCAGGTTACGCGGCAGTTCGTGCCGCTTGGCGAGACCATGCAGCGTCTCGCCGGACAGGAACTCCTGTGCTACCTGACGTTTGAACTCGATGCTGTGCGTGCGATAAGTCACCATGGGCTTCCATCCTTCGAAAGCCCGGCTTCCAAGTCAATTCTGCTTGTTCATCCTGTCCGGCCCGAGGGGCGCACTCCAATCGGGGGTCAGTTTTGGAAGCCGTTTGACAACCTCCGAGGATGTCGGGATCGAGCCAGCGCAACGGCACGATAGGGCGAAGGATCTGGCAGCTCTTGCAACTGTCGACCTCGATGGGAGAAGGCATATCGCGATCTGTCCGGCAGAGACACCAGGTTCTGCACTGTCGGGCCATGAAGACTTCGTGCTGGTCTCCATGAGAGAAGTATTCTGGTGCAGAAGGTGCCCGACTAGCTATTCGGAAGACGACAGGGACGTGCAAATCGGGCGTCGCCGTGAGGCGTTCCCCCTCAATGTCGGATTTCCGACAGGATCGTAAATCCGCCAACCCATTGTTTAATAAAATTTCCTTCTCTGGCACGGCCCATGCATGGGACTCTGCGAACGCATCAGCGAGACGTCGTCCATGATCATGCGCACCGAAAATGCCGTCGCCGCAGTGAAAACCGCGCTCTCGCCTGCCATCAAGCCGCCGAAAGGCCGGCGCGTCATGGTCGAGGCGGGCGATTGCGCCGGCTTCAAACACCTTAATGGGCCTGGAAAGCTCCTCGCGTGACGGCGACGCGGGCATCCAGACGGGCGGAAAGGACATACGTCGTTGCCCCACGTCGCCGGCATGACCCGTCGATTGTCACCGCGCTGGAATGCTCGGGTCTACATTCGAATACCCGAACGCGCTGGACAAATTCTCGCAAATCCCGGTCGGGACCGGGGCTCGAAAACGTCCGCGAGGGGCCCAATGGCTATGGCCGAAACTAGCCGCGAACAAGCCGCGAACAAGCCGCCTAGTGGGAAGATTCTATAGGAGGAAAGCAAGTGGAGTTATCTTGCGTTGGAGTGGGTGCTGGGCCGTCCAATTTGAGCCTTGCGTGTCAGATACACGAGCAAGTTGGGCAAGGGGCACTGTTCCTGGATCGGCAGGTCGACTTCCGC
Source organism: Mesorhizobium sp. M1423 (assembly GCF_040317575.1). NCBI lineage: Bacteria > Pseudomonadati > Pseudomonadota > Alphaproteobacteria > Hyphomicrobiales > Phyllobacteriaceae > Mesorhizobium > Mesorhizobium sp. M1423. The sequence continues at coordinate 95,052 of NZ_JAMYKU010000019.1, read as the reverse complement.
TGGCATCCAGGTATCGCATTCGATTCCTCAGAGCTCCAGGTCAGCCACTTCAAGGATCTGGTCACGCTGGTGAATCCGCGATCAGCCTACACTTTCGTAAACTACCTGTACGAGAACGGGCGTCTGTACCACTTCCTGAACGCACAGTTCGAGGCTGTGTTCAGAGCTGAGTTTGAGCAGTACCTGAACTGGGCCTTCCACAGGAACCCACTTGTCCGTGGCGGCGAGACCGTGCACGAAATCCGCTTTGACGGCGAGTTTCGGGTGCGGACCGATAACGCGGTTCTCGGCGCCAGAAACGTCGTGGTCGGCATTGGCAAGCAGGCGCAAATTCCGCCTCAGTTTCAGGGCTGGATTGGACGCAACCTGTTCCACTCATCTGTTTTACTGCACATCCACCCTGAGGTGCGGAGAAAGCATGTCTGCGTGGTCGGCGGAGGCCAGTCGGGAGCCGAGGTGATGTTGCATCTTATCGGCCTGCCGAAAGAACGGCGGCCTGCCTCGATCACTTGGGTCTCGCAGCGCGAAAACTATCTGCCTCTGGACAACAGCCCGTTCACAAACGAGTTGTTCATGCCCTGCTTTTCGGATCGTTTCGCGGCGATGAGCGAGTCGCAGCGTAAGCTGCTCCTGCGGCGTTTCGTGCTTGCCTCGGACGGCATTTCGGAAAGCACGTTGCGCGCGATCTATCAGGCGCTGTACCGCCACGCATTTTTCGAGCCAAACCGATCCGACATCACACTGCGGCCGGGCTGCACCGTCTCGCACTGCATCAACGCCGGCGCGGGTAACAGGCTGACCCTGCAGCACGGCATGGTCGAGGTCGAAGAAGTCACGGCTGACATCGTCATCCTGGCCACCGGTTACGAGAACGCGGTGCCAGACTTCTTGGAACCCATCGCGCACCGGCTGGAGCAGATCGACAATGAATTAGCTATTCGCGAGGATTTTTCGGTGAGCTGGGACGGACCGCATGACAGACGCATCTTCGTACAAAACGCGAGCCTCGGTCAGCGCGGCCTGGCCGATCCGAACCTAAGCCTGCTAGCCTGGCGCGCGCGCCGCATCCTCGATAGCCTTCTTGGGCGCGCGCCATGCGCGAAGCCCGAGCATCCTGGCTTCATCAGCCATACCTCGATCGAGAGCTGGCCCGACCCCGTGGCCGAAGAAATGGGCAGCGGGATATGACTCGTAGACTTTTGGTCATCGGCGGTGGCATCCTAGGAATGATGTCCGCCTCCGCTGCGGCGAAGGCCGGAGGCTTCTCCGGCTTCTCCGAAATCATCGTGACCGAACAAGCCCTTGGACCAAGCGGCGCATCGCATTATTCTGGGGGCGTGCATTTCCCCTACGGTTGTCAAGACCATACCAGGTCGCTCACTCGAAAGAGCGCCGTGGTCTTGATGGCCATGGTTGGGTCGGCGGTCAGCGGATGGTGCCGGCCTTTAGCGATGCGTGTCGTAGCTGGACCGGGTGAAGCGATTGATCCGGCCCAGCTTACGGAACCCCTGGACCCGGCTGAGCCTGACATAGGCAGTCTCGCGCCGAGCTTCTGCGGACAATATCCGCCGGAGCGGAACGCACTTAGCATCGCCGTCCCACATGACGTGAGTCCGTCTCCGTGGACCCGCAACTTGACCAGCGCCCGACTGCCCTAATTGGGATGTCCGACCAACCAGTCTTTCCAACAGGAGGCTTTTCGCATGTTGACTGATGCACAAAGAGAAAAGTGGCAGAAAGACGGATACGTCAGGCTCGAAAGGTTCTTCGCTCCAGCGGCTCAGGAAGATATCTCTACTTTTGTCGAAGATATGTCACGCTGGGATGTCAGCGATGATAAATGGCTCATGTGGTTCGAGAAGACGACGGACAATCGAAAGATCATCTCCAAGATCGAGAATTTTCTCGACTTCCATGATCCATTGCGTTGTTTGCTCTTAGAAGATCAGCGCATAAAGTCAGCGGTCGAGGATTTGCTTGGTGAAGATTCGCGCAGGCTCAAGGAGTTGCTGATTTTTCACTACCCCGACAGCGGCGGCTATCTCCCGCATCAGGACATTTATCACATTCCACACAAACTCCCCGGCCGGATGGTCCATGCGGTGGTTGCCATAGGCATCGACGACTCCGACCCGGAAAACGGCGGGCTTTTCTTCAGCCCCGGCAACCACAAGAAGGGGGTGTTTCCCATGGATGCCGGTGGGGTGATCGATCCTCAAGTCGCCGAAATGTTCTCCTGGGAACCCATAGCATGGAAGGCTGGCGACATCTTCATCTTCGACGATTACGCACCGCACTACTCACGACCGAACAAAAGCAATCGTTCGCGGCGGACACTCTACTTGGTGTTCCAGCGTGCTTCAACCGGTGGACCGACCCGCGCTGAATATAACGTGCTTAAGCGCGCCCTTAACCCGCCCGAGGGCAAAGTGGCCGATCTCGACAAACTCAAGCCCCCAAATGGAATTTTCTATCGCTATTGAGCTCACGCAGCCAGGCGGAGGCATGCACACGAAACTGATCGACCGCTCAAAAATGCGCGGAGAGTATGGCGTTCTGATTTGCGGGCTCGCGGAGCATCGACCGCAGCCCGTTACGACGCTTCGGCACGTGGATTGTGGAGGTGGTCGCAGGCCGGTCTTCTATGACGCCTACAGCCCGACTGGCGCCCCCCTCGTCGCCCGCCTGGCGGCCCAGAGTCGCATTATCCTGGCCGGGGCCGCCAACGGGTTGGGCTGCCGCTTCTCTGCGCAACTTGCACAAGAGGCTGTTGCGTTGGCAGCCGAAGATCCCACTGCTTCAACAGCTCAGGTTCGTTGTCATGCGCAAATACACGTTTTCTCGAACGGAGCTGTCGCGGGCGTTCGGTATCGACATGGCCACGCTCGGAACGGGAAGCGTCGGGACGGGTTTTTCGTTCGGTAGGCTGGCACCGGGCGCTACATCCGAGCCCCATCGGCACGACGAAATCGAGGCCTTCGTGGTCCTGTCTGGCGCGGGCAAGGTCACTACCGACCGTGGGGAAATCTCGGTCGAGGCGGGCGATGTCGTTCTGTTCCACCCTTTTGAAGCGCATGTGCTGCGCAACGACGGAAACGAAGACCTAGACTTCGTCGATGTCTACTGGCGAGACGGCGAGGCCGCCCTTGATGCCGCTGCAAAGATCACGGCTCCACGCGGGCCGATCTTCGTCTTCTCCACGCCGCCAACGCCAAATGGCGATCTGCATCTGGGGCATCTTTCTGGCCCCTATTTCGGCGCCGACGTCTATACTCGTTTCCTGCGCATGAAAGGGGTAGAGGCCTACCACCTGACAGGAAGCGACGATTACCAGAGCTATGTCACTATACGCGCCGATGCCGATCAATCGACGCCTGCAAACGTGGCGCGCTACTACGCCGACGAGATTCGCGCCGCGCTTGCACTTCTCGATTGTGACGTCCACAGCTTCCAACCCACAATGGGCGATGACGGTTACGGCGAGTTTCAAGCCGCGTGTTTCCGCAGTCTTCTGAGCAGTACGGCGGTAGATCTGCGCCAGAGCCCTGCGCTTTTCGATGCTGTGACAGGCCACTATCTTTACGAGCCGGATGTTAGCGGCCTCTGCCCCGATTGCGGCGGCTCCGCTGGTGGCAACATCTGCGAGGAATGCGGCGCCCCAAACCTTTGCCACGACTTGGGTGCAGCCCGGTCACGGCAGTCTGCCGAGGCGCCGCTGGTCGGCTCCGTCCGCCGCCCGGAACTTGCCTTGGACCGATGCTACGACAATATCGACCGGCATCTAAGGGCGTCGGGCGTCCCGCTACGGATCTTGGATCTCTTCGCGCGCCTACGCCGACGCGGCAACTTTTCAGTGCCCATTACCCACCCCTCGGACTGGGGCCTGCCGGCCGAAGGGTTCCCGGGGCAAGTGATCTGGGTCTGGCCGGAAATGGCCTTCGGTTTTCTTTACAACATCCAGGCGCTCGGCCGCTTGCTGGGTCGCGACTGGAAGGCGGAGATGCCCGGCAACGACTGGCAGATTGTCCATTTCTTCGGCTTCGACAATTCCTTCTACCACGCGCTACTCTACCCCGCTCTTTACGCCGAGGTCTTCTCCCACTGGACGCCACGCATCCACTATCACGTCAACGAGTTCTACCTGCTCGACGGCAAGAAGTTCTCAACCAGCTGCCGCCATGCGGTCTGGGGCAAGGAGGTTCTGAGCCCAAAGACAGTCGACGTCGTGCGCCTCCATTTGGGCCTGACACGCCCGGAAGGTGAGCGGACGGATTTCACGCTGGCCGCGCTGCGCCGCACCGAGAACGAGGTGTTCCAAGGGATTTGGCTGAACTGGCTTGATGCGTTGAACCAGGAAATCCAGCAGGATTTTGGCGGCCATGTACCCGATGCAGGCGACTGGAGCCCGGCCGACCGCGCCTTCTTTGCTCGGATAGAGATCTATCGCGCGGCGATGGAACGCGCCTATTCGGACGAAGGCTTCTCGCTCCGGCGCGCGGCCGCTCAGGTCTGCGATTTCGTGCGCGATTGCGTGATCTACCGTCGGGCGCAAGACTATGCGGCGGCGCGACGTTTCTATCCCGCCCGCAATCGGACTTCGCTAGCCCTTCAGACGACGGCCGCTGCGATCCTGGCACCGACACTCGCTCCGCTGATGCCCCGATTCGCCAGAACGCTGGCGCGAGGCATCGATGGCGTCTCAGACGAAACATGGCCCCGGTCCGTCCAGCGCCTTGCGCCCGGGACGCGCTTTGATCTCGGACCCGTGTTGGTGTTCTACGCCAAATCCGGCAATCCTCATCTCGATGAGGAGGAAGCACTATGAGCCCAAAGGTGCACCAGTGAGCTATCCCAATCTCGACCAGATCTGCGCGGCAATCAAAGCCGATGATGCCAAATATCTTTACTCGCTGTCACTGGCGACCGAAGCCGCTATCAGACGGTAGAGACCAGATTGGCGGACCTGAACCAACGCATCGTCGACACCCTGGCCCGCGCCTTCGAGGACCGCTCGGCCGATCGCTTCCCAGCCCTTGCTGTTTCGTGCCGCAAATGCCGTGTGGGCTCGACTGCGCTGACCAACCTCTTCGGCATCGCGGGATTTCCGTCCTCCAGCCGGTCAAGACTGTCATGCGGTTCGAGGCGCTTGGTCAACCTGGCGCGCCCTGGATCGTGCGCCGATCACCGGAAATGTCGAATGCGAATGCCTGCCTGATGGTATCTTCGATTCTGTCCGAGCCTGTACTGGCGCGGCAGTCGGCCGAAGAACAACTGAGCTACTGACAATCGGAAGGTAGCAGGTTCAAAATTCTGCCCCAGAAACCGGATATTGCGCACAACCAGCGTTCACGATCGCGATGGTGCACAAGCTTCCAACCATACCCGCGCAACGACAGCCCGTCGCCTGAAGATACTCGGCGAGGGCCGCCAAATCCCTCGCAAGCGTATCCTCCGTCACATGCACGCCGTCTTCGCCGACAATGCAGACGCTTGTCTCGTCGAGAGATAAGTCCAGCCAGGATCCTCCTTCAGGATTGCGTGTTTGCTCGGGTACGGAGCCGCCCCTCAGTTCCCAATCGAGGAGCGATCCTACAATTCACATATGTGGAGATCGCTCGCTAGGTTACCCGGTCTGTGAACCCTGCAAGCCGAAAATTCAGATGCCGCCCATGCAGAGATATTTCATTTCGAGGTAGTCCTCGAGGCCATGGCGGGATCCCTCCCGCCCGATGCCGGACTGTTTTATCCCACCGAACGGCGCCGCTTCTGAAGACATCCGGCCGGTATTTACCCCGACCATTCCATATTCCAAGGCCTCGGCCACACGCCAGACACGCTTCAGGTTGGAGGCATAAAAGTAGGCCGCGAGGCCGTAGATCGTGTCGTTGGCCTCACGCACGACCTGATCCGCATCTTTGAAGCGAATAATCGGGGCCAGCGGCCCGAATGTCTCTTCTTGCGCGACGGTCATCTCGCTGGAGACACCGGTCAGGACTGTCGGTTGGAAAAACGTGCCATTCGTGCCGATGCGTTTGCCCCCGCATCAAATTGCGCCGCCTTTGGCGACGGCATCGGCAATATGGGATTCGATCTTGGCCAAAGCGCGCTTGTCGATGAGCGGTCCGAAGTCCACTCCGGGAGCGAAACCGTCACCAACTTGAAGTTGGCGAGCCCGTTGCACGAATTTCTCGACGAACTCGTCGTGAACGCCCGACTGGACGTAAAGGCGGTTCGCCGAAACGCAGGTCTGGCCGGCATTGCGGAACTTCGCCTGGATCGCACCGTCAACCGCGGCATCGATATCGGCATCATCGAAGACGATGAAAGGTGCATTGCCGCCGAGCTCAAGGCTGACTTTTTTGATCTGGTCCGAGCACTGGCGCATGAGAAGGCGCCCGATCTCAGTCGACCCGGTGAAGCTGATCTTGCGGACCTTGGGATTGGTACAAAGTTCGCGGCCGACCGCGTCACCTTCGGACGCATAGATCAGGTTGACGACGCCCTCGGGAAAGCCAGCCTGATGGGCGAGGGCGAACATTGCTCCCGCCACGAGCGGCGTCTGTTCAGCGGGCTTGAGGACGATCGTGCAGCCCGCCGCCAAGGCTGGCGAGATTTTGCGCGCCACCATCGAGGCCGGGAAATTCCATGGCGTTATCGTGCCAACAACTCCGATGGGCTGCTTGATTACCAGCATTCGGCGGTCCATCGATGGTGCGGAGATCGTCTCGCCATAGACGCGATTGGCCTCCTCGGCGCGACACCCATGTCGGGTAGTTCTGCCAGCACTTCGCCAGTCGACGGGTTGAGGACCTCGAATGTCCGCTCGCTAGTCCGCGTGCCAAGTGCCGGCAGGCGATCAATGGGTCCAAACAGGTCAGGGGATCTCAGGTGACGGATCATCGGCAGGCACAGGGGCAATACCGGATTCCTCCTCAACGCAGCAGGTATATATAGCAGGTGCGGTGTGTACTCCGCGAGGTCCGGGTTCCTTATAGGGCCTCGGCCAGACAGCTGGTAGACCACGGTACCCAACTGGAAAAGGAGAATACCTGAATACGCTAGAAGATGCCTCGCGGTTCTACTAGTCGAACGATTGAACAACGGACATCGGCTTCGCCAGCCGCGCGGAGTGGATGCTGGTGGCCTGCGCCTACAATCTGCGGACCACGAATCGGCGACTCTATCGACTCGAAGAGAGGCTGGCCTGAGGAGGAGCGCACCCCAATAATGACGCCTGAACCGGCAAATGCCTGGCAAGGCCCGCGAAAACCGATCCTCGCGGCTTTAAACAGATCCCGTTTAGCGGGCGAGCGCCCGCAAGATGAGAAAGAGGATGGAGAGGAACAGGGTGGCGAAGGCGCGCCGAGGGAAGACCGGCCGGCGCATTTGCATGGGGATGGAGCTCATGATCAATTCCCCGCCTGTTGCTGCGGCAAAAGATAGCCTGTGGTCGAATGGTCGAGCACCAGATAACGCGCGGCGACGGCCTTGACCTCGTCGATGGTGACCTTGCGGACGCGGTCCGGCCTCTCGAGCACGTCCTTCACATTGCCACCGGTGGTGAGCGTCTTGCCATAAATGTTGGCGATGTGGTCCAGCTCGTCATGCGCAAAAATCACCGAGCGGATATAGCGGTCTTTGGCCTTGTCCAGCTCGTCGCTGGTGACGCCATCCTTGGCGATCCGGGCGACTTCGGCAACGGCCGCCGCTTCGAGATCGACGAGCTTTGCATCGCCGCGCGGCGAGCCGGAGATAGTGAAATTGGTGTCGTCTAGCATGGTGCCCTGGAAGGAGGCGCCGGCCGCCGAGGCTGTGCCTTGCTTGACGACAAGCTCCTGATATAGCCGGCTGCGGTTACCGCCGCCGAGGATCTCGGCCAGCAGGTCGAGCGCCTCGGCCTCGCCGGGCTCTGCCGTATGATAGGACGGCACCACCCATTGAGTGGAAAAGCTCGGCACCGAAACGCGCGCATCGGTCAGCGTCACTGTGCGCCTGGTGTTCTGCTCCGGCTCGACCGGGCGGTTGCGCGGGGGCAGGTCCGGCCCGCGCACAACCTTGCCATAGGTCTTCTCGGCCAGCGCCTTCACCGCCTCAGGCTCTACGTCGCCGGCCACCACCAGCACGGCGTTGTTCGGTCGGTAGTATTTGTTGTAGATGGTGAATGCGTCGGTGCCGTTCAGCTTCTCCATCTCCTGCATCCAGCCGATGACCGGAATGCGGTAGGGCTGGTTCTGCCGCAACGTCGCGTTGACCTCCTCGTCCAGCAGAGCATGGGGGTTCGTCTCTCTGCGCCAACGGCGCTCCTCCAGGATCACGTCGCGCTCGGTCTTGATATCATCGTCGTTGAGGATGAGGTTGAACATGCGATCGGCCTCGAAGCCCATCATCTCACCCAACGCCGAGGGCGCCACCGTCTCGAGGAAGGTGGTGTAGTCATAGGCGGTGAAGGCGTTATTGTAGCCGCCGATGGCTGAGACGGCTCGGTCGAACTCGCCGGCGGCGTGGTTGGTCGTCGCCTTGAACATCAGATGCTTGAGGAAATGGGCAAGGCCTGATTTGCCGGGTGGCTCGTCGGCGCTGCCGATCTTGTACCAGACCATATGAGTGACGATCGGCGCGCGGTGATCGGGGATGACGACCACTTCCATGCCGTTGTCGAGCAGGAAATCCGTCACCTTGCCGCCGGCGGTGGCGGCCAGAGCCGGAGCGGTCGTCACCAGGGCCAGCGCGGTGGCAATGAACGCCCTGCGCAGCCAGGGGGACGATCGATGGCTGCGGTTGTGGGGGCTGGTCGAAAGGCAAGGTTCAAGGCAAAGTGATTTGTTCCTCATTTTGATGAAGGCGCTGCGTCCCCGTCTCTCCCCGTGGGAGGATCGGCGGGCAGCGCCGAGGCAGATGAATAAGCTCTTCATGGTGCCAGGCCTTACTCGAGCCTCATCTTTGGATGGAGCCAGGAGACCTGCGGCGGTATTTCTTGGTGAGGTGATCATGGGACGGATTCTCCTTGGTCCGCGACGCCTTGCCGATGACCAAGCATGCACCGTGCCAGATCAGAAAACCGTTCGAGGCAGTGGACAAATCGGGCTCTGCCATGTTGCGCATCCGACATTGTCGGACATCGGACAGGGCCGAACGCGACGCGCGCGCGGCTGAGAATATCTTCTTCGTTCGGAAGACGATTGGGCGCGCTGCCGGGGAGGGTATAGGATGCGCTTCGAATGGCCGCTGCACTGACGGTGAGAATGGAGATGTTGGTCGCATCGATTAACCCCTCGACCCTCTTGAAACAACCCAATTCGAAACTCCTTCAAGCGCTTGCCAAGCCGTTATGCACGAAGGTAGCTCCGTGAACTACCCGGCCCTTTGACCTGGCGGCACGAGCAGCGGTCGGCCTTACGTCCCCTGCCTCCAAGCACCAGCCATAGACGTGGCGCTGAGGAGCGTTGGAAGGATCGGGCGCTTCCGGCCATGCTCGAGCGGTAGTGTAGGACACTGCTTGCTGGCGACTACGGCCAAAATGGAGTGCGCCAGCTGATCGGGACTTAACAATTTTTCGCTTTTTGCTGTGCCCAAGTCTCGGCTATGAGTCGGGGCAGGCCTAATGGCCTGCCCAGGTTGCAATTGTTAAGGAGGAAATACGTATATGCCTACTGGAACGGTAAAGTGGTTCAACAGCACCAAGGGGTTTGGATTTATCCAGCCCGACAATGGCGGTCCGGATGTTTTCGTCCACATTTCCGCTGTCGAACGCGCGGGCCTCTCGACCCTCGCTGACGGCCAGAAGATCAACTATGAGATCGAGCAGGATCGCCGCACCGGCAAGTCCTCCGCTGGCAGCCTCAGCAAAGCTGGTTGAAATTTTCTCCTGCGTCTTGGCAAGAGTGGGCGCGTAGGTCCGGAGGTCCTCACGGCCGCTCGATAGGAGCGAGCAAAAACTGAGGGCAGCAGATTGCTGCAGGCGTCGCGAATTCCTCATGAAACAAAGTTGTTTGAAAGGAAGGCGGGGTTGGCCCCGCCTTTTTATATGACGCGCAGATTAAGCCGATGGCTGCAACGCTCCAGAACGAATCTCGATTGCCGAAATCAAGCCGCGACCTTCTTGCGGGTTCGCTTCGTCGACGCCGGCTCCGGCGCTTCCGGCGCTTTCGGTTTGCGGCCGAGCCCCATCGTCTTGGCCAATGACGAGCGTGCGGCGGCGTAGTTCGGCGCGACCATGGGATAATCCGCCGGCAGGCCCCATTTGGCCCGATATCCATCCGGCGTCAGCCCATAGTGGGTCGACAGATGGCGCTTTAGCGATTTGAATTTCTTCCCGTCCTCAAGGGAGATGATGTAGTCCGGTGTGACCGACTTCCTGATCGGGACTGCAGGCGTAAGGGCAACCGGCTTTTCTGCAGAGACACCTCCGGCCGTCCCTTTCAGAGCCGCGTGCACTTGGCCGATGAGGGCAGGGAGATCCCCCACCGGGATCGGATTGTTGGAGACATAGGCTGAGACGACATCGGCCGTGAGCTCGATGAGGGTGTCGATGTTTTTTTCGGCTTCTTCTGTCATGAAACTCTCCAGGCGGCGTGAAACACAGTCGGCGAAGCGTCGCTTCATAGTGGCGGTCGCCGCTGAAAGCAACCAAGGTCTCGACAGGATTATTGCGATGCTCGTCCAGCAGCGAGATCTATAGCGCGGTATCGCGCCGTCATGACCGTTGATGCGTTCCGTTGTTGGCGACCTGCCGCGGTGCTTGCGCATTTTCAGGCGCGTCTCGGCCGTAAGCTTTGTGCCAAAACGACCAGTAATCTCGAAACGAAGCAGGCTGTTTCTGTTCGCCATCCTCTCTTTGGCTGTGAAATCGGTGGCAGAGCAGTGGCCGCTTCCTGGTGGCGCGTGGAGGAACTATCAAGCGTGGATTCGCAATGGTCGAAACGATGTAGATTCATCCGGTGAGCCGCTCTCGCAGCAGGATGTTAGGGATTGGACCGCTGGTAAACCGAGGACCTCACGCCGCTGCTTTGCTATTGAACCGCTATCGCTGTGACAACACATTCCGCAATGGTGGGCGGGTGTAGAGGAGGCGCCTTACGCAAACAAGCGGTTCAGCAGGTCGGGAGGAACGCATGAGCTCAGGGGACTTTCAGCAGCCCACTTTTCGTAAGGCGTGCAGCGCACATCGTGCAAGAGATTGCCAGTCCTGCGGATGCTATCGATTTTCTCAACGAATGGCCAGAAGATCGCAGAGACCGGATCTACCAAGCCGCCCTCAGGGCGTGCTTTGATGCATACAACGGACGAAAACCTGCGAGCGCAGCGCGCAAGACTGTTTTCCGCTTTGCGAAACAGGTCGTCATATTGGAAGATGCAACCTCCGCGATGCAATGGCTCGCTGCCTGCATGTCGGACAGTGGAAAAGCGCAAGTATAGGCGTCGTCAGTCGGTGTGAGGCTGGAGCGGGTACGCCGATGGGGTTATTGTATCGAGATTTCGCCGGCATCTCGAGCGTACTATAGCCTTGCGCGCTATGACGATGTATCATCTTGTTGTTATTGTAAATCAGCTTCTCGCGACAGGACTGCAACGCTTCCGGTGTGAAAATCACTGCGTGGGACTTGGTTCTCTCAAATTCATGACGGTAAATTGCCCTGTAATTATCGCAAAGCAGTTGTCCCATGAAGCTGATAAACGAGGCCAAAATTGTGCTCCGTCGTCTGCCAATATTCGCTCGATCGAGGCTATAGGCCTCACAAGCCAATCAAAACAGCTACTTGGGCGCCCTTTGAAATTCGTTAATTTCGCTCAGCCCAAACGGCCCTCCACGTCGAAAGTAAGATTGTCCCGCAAAGCGTGCTACAAGACGCGATCCCGGATCGATTTGGGCCAACGTCGATCTGGCGAAGGCACGCCGGAAATCGAGCCGGACCTGCAGCGGAACAGATAACCCGAACCGAAATCTGAGACAGCGGCGGACCCGATTTCTTCATGGTAGAAGGCGCAGAGAGAACCGGAGCACGGCTCCGGCGCCGCCGCTTGCCGAGCAGCGATCCTCCGGCTCCCTGAAATCCAATCGAGAAGAGCGTTCAATTCCGGGACGGTCCAAGCTCTGCCGCGAAAACAGGTGTCAGACCCCCGGTCCTCTCCCGCAACTGATCTAGCGCAGGGCGTTCATGAGCCGCATATCCCAGAGTGGCTGCGTGCACGACGCAGCGAGATCATTTATGAAAATCCTATTCAGTACGATGGCTGTCCCCTTGCTGACGGCCACCGCCTTTGCTGCGGATTCGATCCCCGCAGACCTCAGAGAAACGGCAATGGCCACTTTCAAGGCTTTGCCACCCACCACGCCGGCAGTCGCCAACAACCCGATCACCCCGGAAAAGATCGCTCTCGGCAAGGCACTGTTCTTCGATCCACGCGTCTCTGCGTCAGGCGTCTTGTCGTGCAACTCGTGCCACAACCTGGCCACCGGCGGCGACGACAATCACGAAACCTCGATCGGCCATGGTTGGCAGAAGGGACAGCGCAACGCGCCGACTGTACTGAACGCTGTCTTCAACATCGCCCAGTTCTGGGATGGTCGTGCCGAAGACCTGAAGGCTCAGGCGAAGGGACCGGTCCAAGCCGGGATCGAAATGGCCAATACACCGGGCCAAGTCATCACCACGCTCAAGTCCATGCCGCAATATGTCGAGTGGTTCGATGCAGCTTTTCCGGCTGAAGCCGATCGGGTCACCTTCGACAACCTCGCCAAGGCAATCGAAGCCTTCGAGGCGACACTGGTCACGCCGGCCCCCTTCGACAGTTTCCTGAATGGCGATGACGCCGCCATGACTTCCGAACAGAAACAGGGCCTGGCGCTTTTCATGGACAAAGGCTGCTCGTCCTGCCATGGCGGTATCAACGTTGGTGGGCAAGCCTATTACCCATTCGGCCTCGTGGAACAGCCCAGCGCCGAGGTCCTGCCGGAAAAAGACAAGGGCCGATTTGCGGTCACCAATGCAGCCGACGATTCCTATGTTTTCCGCGTGGCGCCGCTGCGCAACGTTGCACTCACCGCGCCATACTTTCATTCGGGCAAGGTTTGGGATCTGAAACAGGCCGTTGCCATCATGGGAACCACCCAGCTTGGCGTGGTACTGGCGGACGAAGAAGTCGACCTGCTTGTTGCCTTCCTCAACTCGCTGACCGGAAAGGCACCCGAGGTCGCCTATCCCATCTTACCCGCCGAAACGGCGACAACACCCCGGCCTATAACGCAGATCTTAGGAAAATAAACGGCCAGCTGACTGCGGAACATCGCAATTGACAATGAGTGCGACTTTTACTGGACGAGACGAGTCGCGACGTCCATGAGAACGCAAATGGCTCGTTTCCAAAGTGCAGGCACTGCTTCCGTCACCAGCTCGTTGCGATGGAATCATGTTTGGGATCTGGCGTGCGACATGCCAAGGAAGGCGTCTGACGCATGAGGCTCGCGCGCTGTCGATACCGCGCGGCGGCCGGTCATCGCGCTGGCGGCCGAATTGCCGCGCGCCGAAGTGATCGGCACCCTTAGGGCGAAGGGGCAGCCACTCCGTCCTCCATGTCCAGCGATTCTTCGACTGCTTCCGGATTCCGGGCGATGGTCCAAAGGAGAGTATTCGCCGCTGCATCCGGTTTCGAGCGACCTTGCTCCCAGTTTCGAAGCGTTGCCAGATCGAGGCCATACCTCACGGAGAATGCCTCCTGAGAGAGCTTCGTGCGATCCCGGACTTCGCGAACACTTATCGGCCGCGGCGCATGAACCTTCGCGATCACGCCTGCGGACGACAGTTCATTCTTCAGTGCCAATAGATCGTCGACGCAAGGAACCGTCACGAACGCCTTGCCGTGATCGACCATCTCCGTGAGTATCGCGTGGGCCGTCCTGAGCGGCAGCTGTCTCTTAACGAGAATCCGGGCGGCCTCAGGAGTATTCGCGCCGTGAAGAAAACTGAGGCTCAGTCGGACGGGAGAGCCTGACGACACCGGGACGACGTCCCGGGTTCGCACCCGTTGTCCGTACCGCTCCATGAATTTCGATTTAGTCGACATTAAGCTTCTCCGCGATCACTCGACCGAGCTTGCGCAATTTGGACCATCCCCACTGGAGGCATCGCGATAAAAGTACGCCAAACAACGCTAAGGGAGAACAAGCAGTGATCTGATTTCGTTCGACGCTCGTTTTCGAGAGCCGTTCTGGGTCGTTCGCGATCAACTGTGTAGGCCAGCGGAGCGAGCAAGGAGCGCCAGATCCGGACAGGGCTGAGTGGGGTGTTTCTCCGAAAGGTGGACCATGCCCTAAGGGACACGAGATGTAGTGGACTCGTCGATCCGCGCGATTTCGATTCGCGCACCCGGGCACAACGCTTGGATAAGTTCCATCAAATGCTCTCCGGTGCCCGTCATCTGTATAGCTGACATTGGGCCGAGGGCTTCCAGCACGAGCCACATGGCGCGGGTATCGACCGTGACCCATGGTGCGCCGCCCCTGCCGCCAGTTCCAGCGGCGGCACGTGACACCGGAATCATCGCACCAGATGACTTCGCCCGGTTCGGGATGCTCGGTTACCATTTCACCTTGCTCGATCGTGTCGAATGGCTCCGCTCCCTTCGCAATTAAAAGTCTCGGGACCCCTGGTAGAGATCGAGATCTTCCCCGCCAATCGGAACGCCATACAACACGCTGACGGCATTGTAGGCATCAATCAGTGGGGAAATCCGCGGGAGAGAGCCATCTTTCCGCACCCGCTTGAGAAGCGCGGCGGCCGAGCACGGCGTTCGATTGGCCTTTGTGCCGAAAGCCTCATAGGCAACGGCCCACGCCGCAAGACGCGCGTCCCTTTGGGCGTCATCGCGAAGCGCCGCCTGTTCCGCCGCCGCAATCGTGTCGTTCAACGCCTGTGCATCCGGCACGTCGATTCCAGCGTTCCGCACCACAATGCTGATCAGATGAAAATCCCGGTAGCGGGCCTTGATCTCGGGGCAATCAATGGCGTGAAAGACATGGGATGCTCTTTTCTCATGGGGAGGCTTTGCGCTGCGGGTGGTTCGGGAAATGTTTCAAGAAAGGTGCTTGTCGAGCGTCCAGATCTTCTGGCGTCGCCATGGTGCATGCCGCACCATGCGCTGGATAATTCCATCATTCGGCGGTGGACAAGTGATAGAGATCGTCGATTATGTCTTGCGGGTGCTCGAGCCCACCTCGGCCGGCAACAAGCTACGCCTCCTCCAGATCCTCCATTTCATAGGAGGCAGCGGGCGCGATATGGATGTGAAGCAGCTTTCCTTGCCGGGTCATGCATCGCTTTCGGAAATTCGTCTCGCACGAAAATCTACCGCCAAACTGGCCTGATCAACAGCATGGTATGGCGTTTTCCCAGTCCAGTTGGCTTTGCAACGAAATGCGGTTCAACCCAAGGGGTCGGTATCCTCGCCAGCACGCCACGTCCCCGCCGTTTTAGCCACCGTGTCCCGGCAACGCGTCTTGCACCTGCTTGACAACCGCTCGCAGGACCTCAACGCCCTTCTCGATCTGCCGAATGCTCAAAGCGGCATAGCCCATGACAAGCCCCACGCGATCGATGTGGCCTTCGTCCGACTGCCGCTCGTAAAGGGGCGAGATCAGGTGTAGCCCCAAACCCGCACGTCGGGCGGCTTCGACCAGTGCCGTTTCCTGCGATCGTGGCAGGTCGTTGAACCAGACGGCGACGTGCAGTCCGGCCTCTGCTCCCTTGACAGCGATGCGATCGCCGAAGCTGTGCCGCAAGGCGCCCAACAACGTCTCCCGACGCTCGCCGTTCAGCCTGCGCACGCGCCGCACATGGCTTTCGTAGCCGCCACTTTCGATCAAACAAGCCAGAGCCTCCTGTTCAGCCACCGGCGAATGCCGGTCCGCGAATTGTTTGGCGGTTGCGAAGACCTCCTGCAATTCCGTCGGGACGACGAGGTAGCCGATACGCAGCATCGGCGAGAGCGTTTTGGAGATCGTGCCGAGGTAGATGACAGCCCCGTGGTCCTCAAGACTGTGCAGCGGAGGGACCGGATTGATGTCGTAGCGATATTCGCTGTCGTAGTCGTCCTCGATCACATAGGCGTTGTTGTGCCGCGCCCATTCCAGAAGCTGATGGCGGCGCGCGATCGGCATGACGCCGCCCAGCGGAAACTGATGCGATGGCGTGACATAGGCCAGTCGTGCCCCGATCCCCGCCAGCAACTCCGTCTTCATCCCGTCCTCGTCGACGGTGACGGGGACGGGCGAGGCACCGTACTGGCAAAGACCTGACGCGCCATCCTATAGCACGGGTCCTCGATGACGAAGCGGTCGGCGGGATCGAGAAGCAGGCGAGCGCATAGATCTAGGCCCTGCTGCGAACCGTTGACGATGATGATCTGCTCGAGGTCGCAACTCAGAGTTCGGGCGCGCCAGAGATAGCCCTGGAGCGCCTGGCGCAGCCCACGCCAGCCGCGAGGATCGTCATAGGCAAGACGCAACGGGCGCTGCCCCATCGCCTCGTTCATCGCACGTTTCCAGACCAATGCGGGGAAGTCTGACGGCGCCAGGTCGCCATAGCGGAAATCGACCTTCAGTCCAGTCGGCAGATAATCCGGCCAGGGCGGCGTAACGCGCAGTCGTTCGCCATAGGCGGACAGATGAACCGGGCCGACTCGTTTCGCGACAGTGCGGCTCGTCTCAGGACCGATCAGCGAGGATGCAACGCGAGGTCGTGCGCCTTGACGGACTTCGATGAAACCTTCCGCGGTCAGTTGGTCATAGGCGACCGTCACCGTCGTTCGCGAAACCCCAAGGCCATTTGCCAGGCCGCGGGAGGACGGCAGCTGACTACCGGTTTCATAGACGCCGCCGAGGATTTGCTCGCGAAGAGCCTCGTAGATCTGGCGTGCACCCATCGCGTGCGAGCGACCTGCAGAGCCGGCACTTGAAGACTGGACCATTTCATTCATTGCTAACTGGATATTTCACATTGGCCAGTTTGCCGTCAATCTTTCGGAAACCCAAGAAAGATCTAGAGGCCGAATGACCCGTTGCTATCAATCGGAAACCGATGCTCTCACGCGGTCGCTCCACGACACCGGTCCCGGATTCGCCACTCGGGCGATCCATCATGGCTACGATCCCGCCGGCTTTTCCAATGCCGTTCAGCCGCCAGTCTTCTTGACCTCGACCTATGGATTCGAAAGCGTGGCAGCGAACGAGGCCGCCGCCGCCCTTGGCGGAAGGCTCTATGCGCGCGAATACAATCCCACGACGGAGATCCTCGAGCAACGGCTCGCCAATCTGGAAGGAGCCGAGGCAGGTTTGGTCGTTG
This sequence comes from Mesorhizobium sp. M1423, assembly GCF_040317575.1. Taxonomy (NCBI): domain Bacteria; kingdom Pseudomonadati; phylum Pseudomonadota; class Alphaproteobacteria; order Hyphomicrobiales; family Phyllobacteriaceae; genus Mesorhizobium; species Mesorhizobium sp. M1423. Next base: position 77,716 of record NZ_JAMYKU010000019.1, on the reverse strand, counting down.
CCTCGGGGATGGCGGCTTTCGGCACACTGATCTTGTCGCTCCTGTCCCAAGGCGATGAACTCATCGTCCACAAGACACTTTATGCGAACACGCTTGCCATGGTCGAACAGGCGGTCCCCCGCTTCGGCATCAAGGTCGTCGCGGTCGACCTGTCCGATCCCCAAAATCTCGATGCCGCGATCACCGAGCGGACCCGGCTTGTTTTCTTCGAGACGCCGGTGAATCCGCTGAGCCGCATCCTCGACATCGCTGCCATTGCCGAGCGCGCCCACGCGCGCGGTGTAAAGGTTGCAGTCGACAGCACCTTCGCTTCCCCCGCGCTCCAGCGGCCGCTCGAACATGGGGCAGACCTCGTGCTCCACTCGCTGACCAAGTACATCAATGGGCACGGCGATGCCCTTGGGGGCGCGCTTCTGGGCGACGCGCCAACGCTCCGCACGCTGCACGAAACGGGCCTGCGCTACATCACCGGCGCAGCGCTCTCGCCCATGTCAGCCTTCCTGATCCTGCGCGGTCTGAAGACGCTCACGCTGCGCATGGAACGCCACAGCGCCACGGCCCTTGCGGTGGCTCAGGCGCTCGAGGCGCACCCGGCGGTGGCATGGGTGAGTTATCCCTTCCTCGACTCGCACCCTGATCAGGTGACGGCGCGAAAGCAGATGTCCCAAGGATCGGGCATGTTGGCCTTTGGCCTCCACGCTGGGTTCGAGGGCGCGCGGCGGATGATGGACCGGCTCAACCTGATCACCCGGGCTGTCAGCCTCGGCGATGCCGACAGCCTCATCTATCATCCGGCAAGCCTGACCCGTGCTCGTCAGCCGATCCGCAAGGATGCGCATCTGGCCGATGGAGTCGGCGAGGACCTCATGCGTCTCTCGGTGGGTCTTGAAGACGCCGATGACCTAATCGCCGACCTGCGGCGGGCTCTGGACGCCCTGTGATGACCTGTGGTCCGGCCAGTCCTGCGCTCGCGTACAAACCCGGAGCCTTGCCATGGCATTCCTGAGCGGCCTTTCCGCGTTTCCCATCACGCCGACCGATCGGGACGGCCGCGTCGATACCGTTGCTCTGCGCAAGCTGATTGCCAGGCTTTGCGCCGCTCAGGTCGATTCCATCGGTCTTCTCGGCAGCACCGGCACATACATGTATCTGACGCGCGAGGAACGGCGACGGGCGCTCGCCGAGACCTTGGACGAAACCGGGGGACAAATGCCGGTCGTGGTGGGTGTGGGCGCGCTGCGCACCGACGAAGCAGTGAGGCTCGCGCAGGACGGTAAGGCCCTTGGGGCTGCCGCGGGGTTGCTTGCCGCCGCCTCTTACACCCCGCTCACTGATGACGAGGTGTTCGAACATTTCTCCACGGTGGCGCGCGAAAGTGGCCTTCCGATCGTCATCTACGACAATCCAGGAACGACGCATTTCCGTTTCACCCCAGCACTCGTCAGCCGCCTGGCAAAGGTGCGGGGGATCGTCGCTATCAAGAATCCGACAGAAAAGGGCGATGCGATCAAGAGCCATCTGGCCGACCAGAGGCGCACTGTGCCGGAAGGGTTCTCGATCGGCTACAGCGGCGACTGGAACGCTGCAGAGGCCATGATCGCTGGCGCTGACACATGGTACAGCGTCCTCGCGGGCATCCTGCCCGAGGTCTGCACAAAGATCGTCACAGCGGCGCAGCAGGGCGATGCGGCCGAAGCGCGACGGATCGATGCCGCGCTTGCGCCGCTCTGGAGCCTCTTCAAGGAGTTCTCGAGCCTTCGCGTCGTCTATGCACTTGCCGAATTGCTCGACATTTGCCGTGCCGACCCCCCGCGTCCCATCCTGCCTCTGCCCTCAGCAGCGAAGCGCCAGATCGCCGCCGCGTTGGAACGCTTGCCATCGGATGTCAACCGGTGAACAGCGAACCCGGCGGCCAGTGAAGGAACCTGTCATGTATGTACCCGCGCATTTCGATGAACCGAGCCGAGAAGTCCTTTACGAACTGATCGAGAACAGCGCACTTGGCATGCTGATAACCCATGGCCGGAGCGGTCTCGACGCCAATCACATCCCCTTCGAACTCGACACGTCACAGGGAGAAAACGGTTCCCTTTATTCCTGCGCGATTAGTACACGTGCCGAAGGAAAGTGCACTTTCTCGCTCGAGTGACTTATTTCAAAGGATGTGATCGCGTTTTGGCACATTCACGGCCCACATGCGGCAGCCGCTAACTCACCACATGGTGAGCAACCAGGAAACCTTCCGGCCTACACTTTCTCCCGGAGCGCGCGTGCTGCAGCAACCATGTTCATGAGGGCAGGGCGGACCTCCTCCCACTTGCGGGTTTTGAGGCCACAGTCCGGGTTTACCCACAGTTGGGCATCGGACAGTCGCTCGCGGGCAAGCATGACGAGATCCGAAATCTCGCCGACTTCCGGGACCCGTGGTGAGTGAATGTCGTAGACTCCGGGCCCGATTTCATTCGGATATTTGGAGCTCGTGAAGGCGTCCAGCAGTTCCATTTTCGAGCGCGACGTCTCAATCGAAATGACATCCGCATCCATTTCAGCGATCGCGTCGATGATCTCGTTGAACTCCGAATAGCACATGTGGGTATGGATTTGAGTCGCGTCCTTTACACCCGTTGAAGCGATCCGGAAGCATTCGACAGCCCAGTCGAGATAGTCGTTCCAATCAGACTGGCGCAGTGGCAATCCTTCGCGAAACGCGGCCTCATCGATCTGGATCATCCTTGCGCCGGACCATTCGAGATCCGTCACTTCGTCGCGGATGGCGAGCGCGATCTGGCGGCATGCTTCGGAGCGGGGTACGTCGTCGCGAACAAATGACCAGTTGAGAATGGTCACTGGGCCTGTGAGCATTCCCTTCACAGGGTTTTCCGTAAGCGACTGGGCGAACTGCCACCAGCGCAGCGTCATCGGATTGGGCCTCGATACGTCGCCGAAGATGATGGGGGGGCGCACGTAACGCGACCCATAGCTCTGCACCCAGGCATGCTGGGTGAAGGCGAAGCCGGACAGCTGCTCGCCGAAATGCTGTACCATGTCGTTTCGTTCGAACTCACCGTGCACCAGCACGTCCAGCCCGATCTCTTCCTGCCAGCGAATTGCAGCCTCGATCTCCTTCTTCAGGAAGGTCTCGTAGTCGACATAGCTCAGCTGGTCCTTCGCATGAGCGGCCCGCGCCCTGCGTACCTGCGGCGTCTGCGGGAAGGACCCGATGGTCGTCGTCGGGAACGGCGGCAGCCCGAGCGTGCCGGCCTGGACTCTGGAGCGCTCGGCAAAAGCGCTCTCTCGTCGCTTCATGCTGTCGTCAATGCTGGCGATCCGCCCCTCAACCAGCGGGTCATGGATCTTCGTGGATGTCACGCGAGTGGCGGCAGCCTCGGCAGACGCTTTCAACGCGCCTGCCACCGCATCCCTGCCTTGGGACAGGGCCCGGGCAAGCAACACCAACTCGTCGGTCTTCTGGGCCGCGAAGGCGAGCCACGACCTGATGTCCGCGTCGAGTTCCGTCTCCATGCGGAGGTCGATCGGCACATGCAGCATCGAGCAAGAAGGCGCGATCTCGACGCGGTCCAAGGGCCAGCCGGCGACGATCGGTTTGATGCGGTCGAGAATGGCGGGCAGGTTCGCACGCCAGACGTTGCGGCCATCGATCAAGCCAAGCGAGAGCACCAGATCCTTCGGTGCGAGCCGACCCACCGTTTCCAGCTGCTCGGGAGCGCGCACGAGATCAATATGCAGCCCGGCCAGGGGCAGAGAAACCGCGGTTTCGAGATTGTCTCCCAGCGGCCCGAAATAGGTAGCCAGCATGATCTTCAGCTCGGGCGCGGCTTTTGACAGCTGGCCATAGGCGAATTCGAACGCAGCTCGTTCATTCGGGTTCAGATCGAGGACAAGCGCTGGCTCATCGATCTGCACCCAGTCGGCTCCAGACAGCTTCAGCCTCTGCAGGAGTTGCTCGTAGACGGGCAGCAGCCGCGGCAGGAGCGCGATGGGATCGAATCCTTCGGCAGGCGATTTCGCCAGCTTGAGGAAGGTGATCGGTCCAAGGATGACTGGGCGTGTGTGAACGCCGAGAGCTTTAGCCTCGATGAAGTAATCGACCGGTTTCGTCGACGAGAGGGCGAACGTCTGATCATCGTTGAGTTCCGGCACAATGTAGTGATAGTTGGTGTCAAACCACTTGGTCATTTCCATCGCGGTTACATCAGACCGATGAGCCGCCTGCTGGTGACCAGCGTGTCGACAATCCTCCGTCTGACCCTGGTTGCCCCGCGCCATTGCGAAGTAGATGTCAAGTGGAACCTCGCCGCTATTCCAGCCGTAACGGGATGGAACGGCGCCGACCATGGCTGCGGTGTCGAGCACATGGTCGTAGAGCGAGAAGTCGTTCGACGGGATTTTCGACACGCCGCGATCGTGCTGCTCCTCCCAGCTAGCGGCACGGAGCGCCTTCGCGGTCGTGAGAAGGTCGGCAGCGGACGATTTTCCGGACCAGTAGCTTTCAAGCGCGAATTTCAGTTCTCGCCGACGACCGAAGCGGGGCACGCCGAGCGTTGCTACAGGAATTTGCTGAGAGACACTCATGCCAGACCCCGATGGTTGGGGCGTCGGTGACAAGGAAGGCGCTAGCAGGCCGGCACGAACGCCAGGCTGCAGCGGCCACCGAGACACCCCGCCCGTGGACGTAATTCGCCGTGGCAGGTCTCCTGGCTCGCGGGGTCATAGCCTCTACCCGTCTTCCCAAGGCTATTCGCCTCAGTGACATGAGTGGGGTTGGCTCGCCGCTAACAGTTGCGGGGGCAGCGCCGGCATCGCACCGGCTTCCCTCTTAGCTCCGCTGCGGCAGCGCCGTACGGAGAACCACGACGCGGGAGACAATTACAGCAGTTCGCTTCTTTGTCAACGCCGCATAAAGAAATGTTTATGTCGTTATGTTAAATTTCCGTTGGCATGTTCCAAAGGTCGCCTCGAAAGCGAAAACTGTGGAAGCCTTGAGCGGCCGGTAAATCAAAGCAATGACGCACGGCGCCCTTGTCCAGGAGGATAGGAGTTCGTCGGCTGCCGGCAGCAAACATACCGGCAAGCGCCGTGGTGCTGCTTAGCGCATCATGCGAACCACCTCGGCGTCGAACTTCGGCTCCGAGGTTCCGACCGCTTCGTTGGTGATCTGCTCGCGACCATATTCGGCTCAATGGCGAGGCTGTTGCCCATGTGGAAGCTGTTGGCCGTGATGCCCTCGGTGATATGACACAACGATTTCGGGGGGAGCACACCGAGGCCAGGCGCAGCGGCGTGTTGCGAAGTGATCGAGGCCAATGTCTCGAACTGCTTGTTCGCAGCCCACCGGCTCAAGGTAACCCGGCTCAAACCACCGGGCCAGCTCAAGTCCTGTCCAAATGAGGCCTGAGCGGCAAATCGTCGTGCACGCGCACGGTTTGGCGTTCGATCTTGTGATGCGTCTTGGGCGGACAATCGCCACGGTGCAGCGCGCAGAAGCGGTCCCCAATTGGGAAACCGAGGGCGGTGAGGGCAAGCCAGCGCCACAGGCGGAAGGGGACTTGGACCTGTTTGCCCTGCTGGACCACAAGTTCGCGACACAGGGCCTCAAGGAGAAGACCAAGAGTGATTATGCGCGGGACCTCGCCAAATTCATCAAAAGCAGCGGGCAGTCAAAGTTCGGCGCCGATTGACATGGAGATAGCCATCGCGGCGGACCGCCCAGGCGGACCGCAAGCCGGAATACAACCGGGTGCAGGCGGCCAACCTCGTCCACAAGATGGCGTCGGGCACACACCGGCGATGGGAGAGCGGACCGTGGAGTGCAGGAACTTCACGCCTATCCACGCTCCCGTGGACGTGTCCTGCGGCACATCGGCAGCGATATTGAGGAGGCAGTTGAGCTTCTGGTCGAGCACTCTTACCTGCCACTACCTACGCTTAACGTCATCTCGTACTGAAAACGCACCACGCAAGGTCGAGATGTAACATGCGCCCTTCGTGGATGGTTCTAAGCTTCCTCGGGCGCGGTCAATCTGTGATAACGGTCGCTTGGAACCTCCATCACCGCGACGCGATCAAGGTTGGCGTATCGCGCTCGGTAGTAACCTTCTTCCTCCACTTCGGCGAAACTACACTGGGGAACGTCAAAGGTCGCAGCTTCCAATCCGAAGAAAGTCGTAGCGGTTTCCTCATCCAAGAAGTTCCACTCATCTTCTCCGTCGTCATATGTGACGCGAACATAGGAGGCCATGCGCACGGCTTCCTGATCACCCATCTCTGCGATGATGGCATCGCATTCTTTCTTCAGCTTTCCTGAAACCTCACCCTTATCCCAGTCATCCAAAGCCCGATAGATTTCTGGATGATAATACTCTGGCATCTCCTCTACATCGTCACCGATAAGCTCAATGGTGCGGACATATTGCGGATTTATCAAGAGTATTTTGTTGTCAAGGCTCCAACAATACAGCCATGGCCTGCTTGTGTTATTTCTACGCAGATTATGAAGTTCCTTCAACTGACGTAAAATCGATTCACGCGCCTTTTCATCGATAGGATATTGGCGGCTGCCAAGAGTCGTCTTGATTCTGAGCGTGCCGTATCGCGTTTCGGCATCGGCAATTGCAAACGGGCTCGTGCGCCACTCCTCGACATCAATCTTCCAGCCCAGCAGCTCCTCGACCGTGCATTTCAACGTGAGACAAAGGTCCTTGATCTGCTCGACGTTCAACTGCGTTTTGCCTGTTTCCCAACGGGCCACAGTCTGTTGCGTCGTTGCCATCTGCTCTGCCAAATCTTTTTGAGTCATGCCCAGTCGAACCCTAAGCTCTTTCATGTTCATAACTCACCTCGCGTGTTCAACACACGCATTGTGGATGAATTAATCTAACACGTCAAGCGTGTTCAAAAATCGCAACATGTGTTTTTAGGGCGTCTTCGAGGCTCCGGCAGCCGTTCGTGACCACTTGCGCAAGACACAGGGCTGGTACACAGCACGAATGGGCGATCAAAAATTACTGCTGCGATGCTCGTCATCAGCCAAGCTGCCGCCGCACCTTCCACTAGGGTGCCAAGGTTCGAAATGAGTGCAGCCGACCATAGCGAACGGAAGGTCTTGTGCTCAAAAGGAACGAGTGAAGATGTTCTCTTCGCCATTGTGGGAAGCCTCGGGATTGACCGCGGGGCTGGATTTGTTTCGCCTCACTCAACCATGGCCTCGCCGTACAAGCCAAGCTGCCACAGTGCGCGCCTGCTAACCCAGAAAACTTGGCGGCCTTACAGGCATGCGCAGGACGCGCGAAGCCGCTCAAATCTCCCCAGATGGGTCAGCCATCGAAGACCGGCATCACTTGCCCGTTGAGCGGCTATACGATAATGCTCCGCGCTAAGCAGGAAGCGCCAAAAATTCGAGCGGCGACTTCATTCTCCTATTCAGGAAGGAACTATGAGGCGGCAGACGCGACCATTCACCGTGGAAGTCAAACAAAAGCGCAATTATGAAAAATCCGCACGTTCCATCTGGGGCAATTTCGACATCGCCGCGGCGATGGCCGAAACAACAAACGAAGTCGAGCCGTTAAATCGTCAGCTTGTTGACTCTACTGTAGTGGCCCTTGATGCTGAACCTTTGCACAAACCTCGAGTGGAGCATTTCATGGCCAATCCCCTGGAAACCGAGTCAGCAGTAGTTCATAGCGAACCGGCAGACAAAGCGGAAACGCCAAAACCGAAGACGAGAGCGCGGCGGTCGAGGAAGCCAGAAGCTGAGGCGAGCGCGCCTGCCCGCAAGGAGGGCGCCAAGCCGATATCCGCGACCACTGAAGCACCGCCGTCAGCGCGAACAGGCCGAAAGAGCTACTCCGCGAAGGATCGTGCCCAGAAGCTGGCGCAGATCGAGACCTCGATCGGCGGCGGCGCTACTCTCAAGAGCGCGGTGAAGCAAGCCGGCATCTCGGAACAGACATATTATCTTTGGAAGAAGGCGGCGGCGCCGGCGGCGGACAGTGACGGGCTGAAGGATCTCGTCGCGCTCGAGGAAGAAAACAAGCGGCTAAAGAGCCTGCTTGCCGATCGTCTCCGCAAGGAGAATGCGGAACTGAAGAAAAGGCTCGGGCTGGATTAAGGAGGGTGGGCAGCTGGTTCTTGGCTCGCCACCTACAGCAATCCCGCCTGCTCCGCCTCTCTGCGCAAATTCTGGCGTGGCCTTGGGCCGATCTGCTGGATGACCAGCCCGGCTGCCAGCGAGCCGAGATCGCCGCAATCCTTGAGGCTGCGGCCTTGCGTGTAGCCGTAGAGGAAGCCGGCGGCGTAGAGGTCGCCGGCGCCGGTGGTGTCGACCAGCTCGCGGATCCTGGTCGCATTGATGGTCACGGTCTCGTCGCCGCGCACGATGACCGAGCCCTTTTCCGAGCGGGTGACGGCGGCGATCTTGCAGTCCTTGCGGATCCGCGCCAGCGCTTCGTCGAATGAAGCGGTCTGGTAGAGCGACTTGATCTCGTGGCTGTTGGCAAAGATGATGTCGACGGTGCCGGAGCGCATGAGATCGAGGAACTCGTCGCGGTAGCGGTCGACGCAGAACGAGTCCGACAATGTCATCGACACTTCGCGCCCGGCGGCATGGGCGAGCTTCGCCGTCTGCCGGATCGCCTCCTTGGCGCGCGGCGGGTCCCACAGATAGCCCTCGAAATAAGTGACGGCCGCGCCCGACGCCTTGTCGGCCTCGACGTCCTCCGGGCCGAGTTCGACGCAGGCGCCGAGATAGGTGTTCATCGAGCGCTCGCCGTCCGGCGTGACGAAGATCATCGAGCGCGCCGTCGGTGGCTCGCCGCTGAGCGGCCTGGTGTCGAAGGCGACGCCCTGGGCATGGATGTCGTGCGCGTAGATTTCGCCGAGCGCGTCGTTCGAGACCTTGCCGAAGAAGGCGGCGCGGCCGCCGAAGGAGGCGACGCCCGCCGCCGTGTTGCCGGCGCTGCCGCCCGAGGCTTCGATGGCCGGGCCCATGCGGCTGTAGAGCAGTTCGGCGCGCCTCGTGTCGATCAAATTCATCGCGCCCTTGATGATGCCGTTCGTCTCCAGGAACGCCTCGTCGCACTGGGCGATGATGTCGACGATGGCATTCCCGATACAAAGCACGTCATAGTCCGGCATCAATTCATGTCTCCGCCAAAAGCCCACCGGCTTTCTGGCATGCCGGCCGCGGGCGGGTCTGGCCAGTGGGAATGGGCTTTCCGCTTGCCAATCCGTTCGGCGCCAGCCCCTCACGGGGCGGCAAGTCCTGCCTCGCGACGCAATTCGTCGGCCCTGTCTGTCTTCTCCCAGGTGAAGTCAGGCTCTTCACGGCCGAAATGGCCATAGGTCGCGGTCTTGCGGTATATAGGGCGTAAGAGATCAAGCATCTTGATAATGCCCTTCGGTCTGAGATCAAACAACTCCAGAATGAGGCGCTCGATCCTTCTTTCCTCAACCCTCGCTGTCCCGAACGTGTTGACCATGACAGAAACCGGACTGGCCACGCCGATTGCGTAAGCAAGCTGCACCTCGCAGACGTCCGCTAGTCCGCTAGCGACGATATTCTTTGCGACATACCGGGCCGCATAGGCAGCTGAGCGGTCAACCTTGGACGGGTCCTTGCCCGAAAAAGCGCCGCCGCCGTGACGACCCATCCCACCATACGAATCGACGATGATCTTGCGTCCAGTGAGACCGCAGTCGCCGCGCGGCCCGCCGACTACGAACCTCCCCGTCGGGTTGACCAGAATTCTGATGCCTTCCGTCTCCAGGTGGGTCGGCAGGACAGGCTTTATGATTTCCTCAATGACGCCCTCGCGGACCGTCTCTTGCGAGACCTGCTCGTCATGTTGGGTCGATACGACGATGGTATCCAGGGAGACGGGGCGCAACCCCTCATAGCGCACTGAGACTTGGGATTTCATGTCAGGACGCAACCAGCCAAGCTGTCGTGCTTTCCGGACATCTGCCTGTCGTTTCGTCAAGCGATGAGCGAGCTGGATCGGCAAAGGCATCAAGGTATCGGTTTCGCGGCATGCGTAGCCGAACATGAGGCCCTGATCTCCCGCTCCCTGCTGGAGGTCCTGCCCTCGTCCCTCGTCAACGCCCTGGCTAATGTCGGGCGATTGCTCGGTGAGTGCATGAACGACGGAGCAACGCCGGCCGTCAAAGCCGACCGCCTCATCGTCGTATCCAATATCGAGAATCGTATCGCGCGCAACTTGGCTATAATCCACCCGCGCATCGCTGGTAATCTCGCCAGCCAGAACGACTATCCCTGATTTTACCAACGCTTCACAGGCGACGCGTGCCTTGGGATCGGTGCGGAGGATGGCATCGAGGATGGCATCCGAGATGTTGTCGGCCAACTTATCCGGGTGTCCCGCGCCAACCGATTCGGAAGAGAACACGAACTGCCTAGCCATGAAATGCCTCGTTTCGGGTGTTGGAGTTGTATGGGGCATTTTGCTTAGCCCACCTTACCTGTTGGTGATGCCCGGGACCTCGAACGCAGCGCACAAATCGGCAACGTCTCTTCGCACGCAGGCATGGAGATCTTCGTCATCAGGCCGCCGGAGGACGCAGTCAATGAAGCCAGCAATTTGCACCATTTCCACATCGCGCATGCCCATGGACGTCACTGCTGGCGACCCAAGCGAATTCCGCTTGTGACCGCCGGATCCCGCGGGTCGCCAGGCACCATTTAAAGTTCGTAATGATGCCTGCCTTCGCTAACCGGTCGGCATAGGCCTTGCCTGATAGTGGTCGATCGCGAAGATCAAGGATCAGCATGTGATTGTCAGTGCCCCCGGTGACCAGGTCATAACCTCGGTCCAGAAGCGCGTGGGCCAGAGGTCGCCAAGCGAGACCGTCCGCAAGTGTCGCGCGGCGCGATGGCGCCGTCGGCGGAGTTGTCCATGGTGGTTTCGCGCTCCAATTGGATCTATTTCACGGTCAAGCATGCGATCCCCTTCGACGGCGCGTCTTGTGTCGCTTCGAGCCGTTGAAGGTCTCGTTTGTGATAGCCATCGCCGTGCGGCAGGAGATCAACCAACAACTGAACCAGCCCGCCGTCCTTACCTGCTGCTTTGAGATGGTACGAGGACCACGGGCGTTGTTCGTTGCAGTAAAGAAAGTCGGCTCTGGCCAGCAGCCGGACGTGTCGTACAACGTGCTCACGACGCAGACCCAGAATCTCCGCTAGCTGGCAGACAGTTAGGTCCGCGTGCGCGCAAAGACCTAGGATTCGAAGGCGATCTAAATGCGCTGCCGTCCGTAGGCGACTGACCAGTGTCAGCATTGGTCAGGACCAAGCCACTTGGAAAGCCTGGGCACTCGTCCTACTGAATTTGTCATTTCGCGTTCTCCACAGATGTTGCGGCTTTCGAACCCAATTATATGGTTGATTGTCCATCGACCGGACAATCTCGGTGGCCGTGAAGATACGGTTTTGAGCCGATATGACTGTGTCGAACAAACAAGATGGGCGCTCTTCTTGCCATTGCCTTTAGCCGAAATTGCACGCAGTTCGGCGGGTCGGAGAATAAGCGGCGCCACGGTTTGGACCCCACTGACCTCAGACGTTGCAATAAGCCTACCATTCACAGCGAACCGGAGTTGCTAAGAGTCTATGAATTTCCTTGAAGGATCTGTTGCAACGTTTGCCCAGCCCGCTCGTGCTCCCGGTTTGCAGCGGTCAATCTCGAGCAGACTGACCGTGATGCAAAGATGACAAAGGAGGTTCCCTTTCAATCCGATCTTCTTCCGGCGCCAAGGGATACGGCCTGTTCCCGTGTAGTAAAGCGTAGTGAGAAGATTCCATGTGCGGTCAGCTTGATCCTGGATTTTACGCTCGCTGGACTGCTTGATTTTGCGGGGAATGGTGACCCTATCGTCCAGCAGGTCCTCCCAAACGAGCTGAGCTCAAGGAGGCTCATGCCGTCGAATGGTGAGATTTTGCGGGGCTCATCGGCTTTGAAATATGTGTCGATCAAGTGCCGCATATCAGCCTCGTAGGCCTTCAGATCGAGGCTTTCGTTGCTGGCCAGACGCACAGTGTCCCGCGCATTCAGGTAATGCTCGACCTGTTTCTTGATGCGGGCAACGTGGGCGTTGTTGTAGCCTGCGGCATCCATTTCATCCGCGATATTAGCATACGCCCGCAGCAGCCCTGCGGTTGCCTTGTACAGGGCCGCGCGCTGAGGTTCGCGCTCTTTAAGGTCTGACGCCACCGGGGCGGCAGCTTCTCCCTCGCCAGTGCCGAGCGCGATCATATGCGTTGCGCATTCGGCCAGCGCGCCGTCAAGGCGCCCCGCTTCCGTCGCGCTGCCGTAAAGGTCCAGGAACCACGCCAGCGAATAAGACCAGTCGGCAGGCAAGTCCTCCCCATTGTGATCCCTTGCGACGACGGCCACGACGGCGTTGCGGCCTTCGGGCGTGCGGGGCTCTATCCCAAGGATCGGGTATAATTCGGGTGTCGGCTGCTGAAGGATACGCGCCGGCACGAGCGACAGTGCTTTCTCCAGCGAGGGAGGAAAATCCTCCAGTTCTTCGGCCAGTTCGGCAGCTTCTCTCCTTCGTCCCTCGCGGCGCGCTTCTACATATTCTGCCGCAACCACAGCAACGGTGCGCTGCGCCCGTTCAGCGGTGCTGGTGGCAATCAGCTCGGCCGGAATGTCACCATCCTTGATCGCCCAGTGCGTACGGTGCTGTTCGAACTGTTGAATGCCCAGCCGGTCCGCAATTCTCAACACCGCTGACCGGTCCAGAAAGGCATGTTTCGGATCGGGCTCGAAGGTGAAGGCCAGTTCGTGTCCGCGCCGAACGACATTGCGTATGCGGCTGTGCCGGACCACGCGCGCGTGCGGGCCTCCCGCCCCGACTTCGTACATCAAAAGCGCCGGGATTTCCTCCAGCCGGCGCAATGTTTCAGGGCGCGAGGTCGATAGCCTCGGCCTCGGCGCCGCTAGATTCCTTGAACCGGTCAATGGTTGTCGTGAACGGCGGCGTTTCCCACCACTCGCCGTGGCCCGAGACAAGCAAGTTAAACATGGCACACCACCGACCTCACGCCGCCTTCTCCATAGACCACTTCACCCGTTCGGCGAGAAAGGCGGCGAACGTTTTCACATTCATATTGCCGCTCGCCTCCTCCAGCCCTGCGAGGTAGGCCTTCCGGTCATCGACTCTGACGACTGTCCAGGGGTAACCGCCTGAAGCCAGCATCGCGTTCATGAGGAACCGCGCCATTCGTCCGTTGCCGTCCGGATAGGGGTGCACATAGCCCACAAGCCAATGCCCCAGCACGGCACGCACGGAGGCCTCCTTCTCCGCCTCCAGCAGATCGAACAGCTCATTCATACCATCGGCCACCGCTTCGGTACGCGGCGGCACGTGCTGCGAGCCGCGCAGGTACACAGGGTGATTGCGATTTCCCGCAAGCGCGCCGGCTTTGAGGATGCCGGCGGTCACTGACGGCGCGAACAGCTCCCGGTACCACTCCCGGTGAGTGTCCCGCGTCAACGCGCCGGCTGGCTTGCCGTTGATGATCGCGGCAACAGAGTCTTTGACCTTCTGGAATGCGAGGTAGTAGCCACGCGCGGCAAGCGCATCTCGGTTCTTGCGGTCCTCTTCATCAATCTCCGGATTCCAGCTCCCCTCGCGCACCCGGTCGATGAGTTCCGGGGTGACGCTGTACCCTTCTATCGACAGCGAATGGTAGGCGTCGCTTTCGTAGATATCCTCGACGAACTTCATATAGGCGTCTTTGTCGGACGGCAGTCCGGGTGCCTTCGGGAATATCTCGATGATGGCTTCGCGCTGCGATTGCCAGATCGCGCGCAGGCGGGCGACCAACGGCGGTACGCCCGCCGCAATAGTTGTCACTCCAATTTGTCCCGCGAACGGATCGGATTCGCGCACGTCATAGCCGGCGGCTTTGAAGGCGGCCACGATTTCATCGGCAAAGGAGTCGCGTCCTACGCGACGGAAGGCCCCCGCAAGCCGTCCCGCCACGGCGGAATGGCCGCCATCAAGCAGCAGGGCCAGAACGGTTGATACGTCGCGCACCGACGCCATGGCGATCTGCATCTCGATAGGGGCGCGCTGGAAGAACGCTTCCGGCACCCGGGTAAGGGCGGCCTCGACAGTGAACACGCGCTGGCCGTTTTTCTCTGTCAGTTCGGCCGGCATCTCCTTGACCTTGAGGTCATAGAGCGAAGTGCCGAACAGCAGGTCGATTTTGTTATTCGTGCCTTTGGGGGCGTTCACCACCACCTGAGGCGGAATAGTGGGCGCTTCCGCGTGCAGAAGCAGCGACTGCTCCGGTGAGAGGAACCAGTCCTTGCCGAACCGGTCATTGCAGTAAAGGGAGCAGAACTCCCAGAAGCTCGCGTACCAAGGGGTGGTGTCTTGCTGCCGTGCCTGCGGGCCGGTCGACATGAGCCAGCCTTTGATAACATCGCGCAGGAACCCGTTCTGCAGCAGCCGCTCCCGGTGGACGCGGGTCAGCTCATCTGATTTGAATATGCGCCGCCCACCCTCCTGCAGCTCTTTGAGGACGGCCAGTGATACAGCGAGCTTTTCATGGGGCTTGGCCATGGCCGTGCCTTTGCAACTTTTTTAGAGCTGTGCGATTACAAGTATATAGTGCTGATAGGCGACAAGTCAATGATGCTGTGGAGTTGCAAGTTTTTTAAGCCGTGCGATAACAAGTTTTTTATGCGATAATCGGCAAATGCGATCGTTTCCATAGCCGCGCGAAGGATCGTTACCCGGATGGGCCGAGACCCAGCTCCCCCGCAGGCTACGCAGGGGCTCGGGGCGAGCCTGGAGCCTGGCCCTCCGAAGCGCTTCGAAGGAGGACGCGCCTCTTTGAAAAACTCGCCCGTTGTGCATCGTGGGTACCCGTAAACGCGAATTCTCAAAGGAAAGACGCTCCTTACCTCTCCCTCCCGCCACGATCATCACGGCCGCGCCCGCGCTCACTACGCCGCGACGCCCGCGAGATCGCTGCACGCATCTGATCGGCCACCAGACCGGGTTGCAGATGAAGGATGTCCGTGACGCTGTCGTGTGTTTGCACCGTCACCGCAGTGACGGCAAGGCAGCTGCGCACGCCCATGGAGGAGAGCGTCTCGATATCGCGCGCGATTCCGGCACCCCCACTGGAGTCCGATCCGCCGACGACAAGTACATGCGATGCCTGCCTCAGCTCCCTTTCATCCGTTAGAATGAGCGTTCGAAACGCAGGATTCCGCCGACACTGCTCTTCTTGTTGGCGTGGGTCCAGTTCACGTTGGAAGCGTCCACCTTGCCGACGGCGAAGTTGCCGTAGCGGCCATAGTCGAGTTCCGCCGTAACTGTGAAATCTGGAAGAAACGCATAGGCGACGTTTGCAGCGACACTATGGTTCTTGAGCTGATCACCGGAGAGCTGAAGGTTGAACGAAGTTGTCTCGTTGAGCTTGTAAGTGGCGCCAGCCCAGAAAGCCCAGTTCCCGCCCCAACTCTTATAGAAGCCGCGACCATGAGCGTCGATGGCGTTCGTGGAGTCGTCGTTGAGCTTGCCGTTGGAACCGTAGCCGAGCATTCCGAACAGCAACAGTTCGTTGGTGACATTGATGTCGACACGGACCTTGGCGGCCACCGATTCGTAGTTGCTATCATAAGCGGCAACGCCGGTGATCGCGCCCCAGCCATGTGTGTATTTCAAGCCGCCGACTACGTGCGGTGCGTAGCTGTCGATTGTGCCGACCACGCCCGAGCCTTCTTCGAGCGAAACCACGGCCGAAAAGCCGTTCCCGGCGTCGAAGTAGTACTGAACCACATTGGTATCGAAAGCGCCGTACGGAACCGGCGTCTGGTTGAGTACGTCACCCGCGCCGCCAATAAACATGTCGAAGGCCGACCAGTCCTTACCAACTCGGAGGCCACCAAGCTGAATCCAGGCAAAAGTCAAGGTGCTGTCTCCGTTGAAGGCATAGGACCGAGAACTGTCCGAAACCGAAGTGTGGCGGTTGCCGAAGTTCATGCGGGTTTCGGTGTAGGTCTTCAACGTGCCGAGTTCGGTCTCCTGGCCGGTCCAAGTTTTCAATGTGAAGCGCGTGTTGTTTTGCCATGTGCCCTGATGCTCACCAGTCCTCACATCCGAGGTTCTGGCGTGATCAACCAATCCGACATGGCCCAAGCCGACGTCGTAACGGACATAGCCGCCGATGCGCACGCAGGTCTCAGTGCCTGAAATGTAGACGTAGCCCGAGCCGTAGACGTCGCAGACTTTAACGTACTCAGTCGGGTCAGGCTCGGCAACGGCGGTCACGGCGCGAGCGTCGGAAACGGCAATCAGTGCCGCAGTTGAGCCGAGGAGGAGGCTCCTAATGTTCATTGTTGATCTCCGTTCAAAGAGTAAAAGGAATGGACGTCAGTGATGAACTCTTGCTAAGGAAACAGTCGATAACGATGCGCATTGAGTTGAATTTGAGCAGTTTTGGTGCGCTCGTCACGCCAGATATTCATCAGAAATTGAGAATATGATTGGGTGTTATTGTTACAAATATGCGATTGTTATTACAAATATAATAATCGCCGAAACGACGCCATCCAACATTTCTGTACAAATCATCCCCGTCATCTCCGCTAGTTGTGGGCGGCCGTCACAAAGGCTTCTACTGCAAATGACGTGCCATCCTGACGACGCAGGCGCGGCTTGAAGCTCAAGTGTGCCGGCGGACCTTGGTTCGCTCTTCCTTCCTTTTTGCCTTGCGGATCAACCCAAGCACGACGGCAAACGTTTCGGCTACGGTTCGTCTGTTCGCTTCGCGACAGTTTCGTTCAATGGCGACAGCTTTGTTTGCTGTGAGCCCCGACGTTGAGACATCATGCGGCGGCACCGCTCGGTACGACGCCGTCATTTTGGCGAGCGCGATGATCGGTAATCACGCGCTGAACGCGCAGCCTTGCCTCCACCACGGAGTCAGTAGGCGCGCCGGCCTTGGCATTGCGGCCGACCTGACGGTCGCGTCGAGCAGCCTCTCGTCCTGATAGACGGCGCGCCACAGCTAATGCTTCTTGCCAGCAATTCACACAACGAGCTCATCGAGATGCCAGAGATCACTATGGGGCTGCGCTAGCTGGCGAGCAAAGTCTGGTCCCAACGCCGTGTTATCTCGTTGGATGCGGCAGCCGCGCTCAGCAGAATCTACTCGACCAGGCGCAGGCTGAAGGGAAGGGATGGTGGAACCAAACGGTGCGCGTGAGGGTCGCGGCGGGAACAGCCATGGCCAGTCGCTGACCGTCCAGCCAAGACTGAACGGCCGCTATTGCTGAGAAATACAAGTTTCGAGACCAAAGCGGAACGGACTGACATAGCGCAAAGACACAGGCGAGCGCAGCGGTAAGGTTGGTGGTTATCAGCATGGGACGGTAACTGTTGCAGACCACAAAATATCGCGAGGCCGGCCTGCCTTGGTACACTATCTATCCGACTGTGTCGGAGTTCTCTGGGGCGGTCGGCGCCGAGGCTTATGAGGAATGGCTCAGGAACCTGCCGGCTGACGATCCGGTGTCGCTCTATTTCCACGTTCCGTTCTGCCGATCAGCTTGCTGGTATTGTGGCTTCCCCACCACCATCACCCGCCATGATGCGCCGATCCTCAACTATCTGGCCGCCCTGCGTGACGAGATCCGTTTGGTCTCGGAGCGAGCGCCGCAGACGCTGCCCGTGAGCGACATGCATTTCGGCGGCGGAACGCCGTCTCTCATAGGACCAGCCGAGTTCCTGGCTCTGATGGAGTTCCTGCGACGCCGCTTCGCTCTCACGAAAACAGCTACGGTTGCCGTCGAGATTGATCCGCGCACGTTCACGGCCGAGATGGCCGAGGCCTTAGGAGCAGCCGGCGTGAACCGTGTGAGTCTCGGCGTGCAGAGCTTCGATCCCATTGTTCAAAAAGCAATCAACCGGGTTCAGAGTGAGGCGCAGACGTCGGCTGCCGTGGAAATGCTGCGCCGGCATGGAGTAAGCCGCATCAACTTCGACCTCATCTTCGGTCTCCCGCATCAAACGGTGCAGTCCTGCGTCGAGACCGCGAGGGCGGCGGTCGCAATGCGCCCCGACCGGCTTGCGGTGTTCGGCTATGCGCACATCCCGTCGCTTGTAAAGAATCAGCGCCTCATCGAGGAGGCAGTTCTTCCGGGCAGCGCTGCCCGCGCCGAACAGTATGCGGCCGTGGCCGCGACGCTGATTGCCGCCGGCTACCGCGAGATCGGGCTCGACCATTTCGCCTTGCCGGACGACGAGCTCGCGCTGGCACAGAAAACGGGTCGCCTGCGGCGTAACTCGCTGGGCTACTCGGCCACCACCTGCAGAACCCTGATCGGTTTCGGCGCGTCGGCTATCGGCCGCGTCGGCGAGGGGTACGTCCAAAACGAAGTTACACGGGATTCCTACATCCAGCACATCGCAGCTGGCCGTCTGGCGACGTCAAAGGGCTATCGCCTCACCGACGACGACCGCGTGCGAGCCGCAATTATCGAGCGACTAATGTGCGATCTCGAGGCCGATGTGCAGGCAATCTGTGCCGCCCACGGATCTGATCCGATCCGTCTTCTCGATTCAGCTGAACGCTTGGCGATGCTGGCCGAGGACGGGATAGTGGACTTCGAAAACGGTTTTGTCCGCGTACGGCGGGAGCATCGCTTTGTAATTCGCGCTGTCGCTGCCGCGTTCGATGCTTTTCTCGATCGGGATGGCCGTAAGCATAGCCACAGGTGAGGGCAAGCATCCAACCGGAAGCTAAACTCGACGCCCTTGGCAGAGGCCTGTCATGAAGCGCGCGTCAAGGATGCGAAAAGCAGAGCTGATCCGCCTATTTCATCTCATCTTCAATGACATCGACCTCGTGGCTGCCACCGAGGCGTTTCCATATTGATCGTGGTAGGTGCGGGGCATCTGGGTGTTTCGCCGTCAGCGCATGAATATCCCCGCCATGTGATGGGTCAGGAAATCGCGGTGGCTGCAATCAGCCCGTCCATCGATGACAGACCGCGGCCACGCCGCTTCGCGAGGCCCGTCAGGTCGCCCCAGGCCAGGGCAACCAGTTCGTCCACGGGCAGGACTCTCGGCTCGAAGCGCTGCGGCAGGTCCCGGGCGAGCCATCCGGCCAGTGCGTCACGTTTCCGACCTTTGTCTATGAGGGCAGCGCCGCGCCGGATCTCGGCGATCGACACAACCTGATAAATGAGCGGTCTTCATCGAGCCCGTCATCCATTCCAGCACGCGCGCGTCAGGGGTCGGCCTCGTCACCTCGGAGAGGCCATTAGTGTCGAGCAAGAGCCTCACAATGGCAGACCATGCGGTTCATCGCGTAGCCGCTCGATGTCCAGTTCGGCGTTGCGCAGCGGCGATGCGCAGCGAGTGCCCAGAAAACAGCAGCCAGCTGCCCTTCCGGGGAATCGGAGCGGACGCCACGCAAAAAGCGCCAAATCCTTCCGCCGGCGGTCTGTGTGTTTGCGCGCTGGCGGCTTTGGTGTACTCCTGTGCCGTTTCGACGAGGCTTCCAGCCGGACCGGCAGGGGAGGAGGCTTTGGCGGCGCGGCCGGCACACGGCCCACCTCGAGGACGAGATCGACGATGTCGGGCAGATCCTCGGTCGCCTCACAAATCGGTGAGGTCGTCGGGACACCGTCTTCCACTTTTGTTGATCAGCCGCCTTCCTGGCCATGTTCCGAGACAATAAGGCGCCCGTGCGCCGCCGCCTCGATTAACCCAAGACGCGCAAGGATCTTTTGCCGGAGACAACGAGGTCACCATCCTGCGGTGCCGCGTTGCGTCACAGTCGGCATGAGATGTGCAAAGTGGACCGTCGTCAAACGTCAAACAGAGGCGTTGGTGACTGGACTGAACGACCAGAACGGGCTGCTTGCGCCCTTTCGGACTTCACAAAGTTCGAAAATGGCGTCGTTTCAGGGCATAATCGCCGCTTGTCAAAATGTTTGCGACAAGTCCGGTGAAAGCCTACCGAGTATCTTGTGCTTGGGGGGCGGTTAGTTCCGATAAACTAAGCGGCATACACATGCTAATCTATTTGATTTACGGGCCGACCTGCAGCGGCAAAACAGACGCGGCAATCCAAATTGCACGAGAGACCGGATGGCCGGTCATTGCGCTGGATCGTGTACAATGCTGTCCTCAAATCGCCACCGGCAGCGGGCGTCCCTCGGATTCCGAACTGCAATCTACCCAGCGGATCTACTTGGATTCGCGCCCGCTAACCGCGGGCATAATCGACGCCGAGACCGCCCATCGTAAGCTGATAATGCAAGTGGATGAGCGTAGTTCCCAGCCGGGGCTCATCCTCGAAGGCGGTTCGATCTCCCTTCTCAATTTAATGGCGCGAAGTCAGCATTGGGATGGCGCTTTTCGGTGGCATGTAAGGCGGTTGCGGCTCGGCAACTCGGACGCCTTTCTGGAGAGAGCCAAGCGTCGGGTCACAGACATGTTTGTCACAAGAGAAGGACAACCTTCGTTGCTGCAGGAACTTGCGGATCAGTGGAAGGAAGATGCAGTCCGTCCCACTTTGGAAGACGTTGACGGATATCGTTGCGCCATTCGTTTTGCGAGAGAGCACAGCTTGGCAATCAGCGAAATGCCGTGCCTTCGCAAAGAGCTCCAACAAGATCTTGTAGAGGCGATTGCGAGAGAATATCTCGAATATGCGCGTTGGCAAGAACGCGACTTTCCAGAATGGCAAACTGAGTGAGCAAGCCTCCCCGGACCTCGCCTGCGGTGCGGGCACGGTAGCTCCTGAGAATTGCGCTAAGTGGTTTGCTGAAGCAAGCTAGTGCCAGGCGACATTAGGTCCGTGTGGCAGCGGAAGGATTGCTTTCGCCACGGTGACTGCGGAGGAGGCGACATGGCTGCACTGCTCATTTCAGGCATGGGAGGGAATGTACCGATGACAAAGTGCTGCGCGCTTCGTAGCGACCGCTACCGTGGCTGACTCGCGAACTACTATCCGCCAGCCCAGTCTGTGGCGTCGTCTCGGCTTTCATCGCCACCGCCTTCGCCCAGGAAACGCCCGAGGCCGCAAGCGTCGCCGTGGCAGTGCGGCACCCGGCAAGATGGGTGGTCATCGGCCCTATCTGATCGACGGGGAGCACCGTGCTTTCGTCCTGGGCGAGGTTGAGCGAGATGCCAACATGACGCTTCATCAATTGACGGCGGCACTGGCTGAACGTGGTCTCCTGCGAGCGTCGGTCGCTTCCTGCACCGCGAGGGCAAGAGCTTCAAAAAAACCGTTCTGCCGGCCGAGCAGCTCAAGCCAAAGCTGATGCGCGGGCGTGCGCAATGGATGCGCTATCAGACCCGCATTGACCCTACGCGCCTGGTCTCCCTGGATGAAACATGGGTCAAGACCAACATGGCGCCGTTGCGCGGCTGGGGTGTGCGCGGCAAGCGGCTGATGGCCCACGCACCATATGGCCATTGGAAGACGATGACCTTCATCACCGCGCTGCGGCATGATCGGGTGGAGGCGCCTTGGGTCATTGACGGACCCATCAATACGCAGGCCTTTCGCGTCTATGTCGAAACCGAACTCAACAAAACACTGAAGCCGGGCGACATCGTCATTCTCGACAATCCCGGTTCTCACAAGGGCCAAGCCGTCCGCGACATCGTCAGGGCTGCTGGCGCAAGGCGGGTCAAGCCCGCGAGAGCGGCAATTTTGTTCCGGCTATCACCCTCTCGTCGAGAACGGCGTGACGGAAGCGATAAAGTTGCGCCGGCCGGCCGCCGGTTTCCGCGGTTGTCTCACCGGTCTCCTCGACCAGCTCCTGCTGCTCGATCAGCCGGCGAAAGTTCGGTTTACGCACGAGCCTGCCGGCAAGCGCCTCCACGGTGCGCTGCAGCTGCAAAAGCGTGAAGACCGGCGGCATCAGTTCGAATACGACCGGCCGATATTTGATCTTGGAGCGCAGCCGCGCAATGCCGGTCGCCAGGATGCGACGATGATCGGCGATCATCGATCTGCCCGAGACCCAGGTGGGCGCAGCGGAATGTCCGGCGCGTATTGCTTCCTCCACCAGGGCGGCTTCGTAGAGCAGCTCATAACGTTGAAGCGCGAGTTCCTCGTTCCAATGGCGGTCGTCAAAGCCGAAGGCGATCGCCGCCCGCCGTCGTCGGTCGAGGCGTGTCGTACTGTCGTCAGTGCCATCCGCCCATTCCATCAGGCGCGGCCGCAATTCGTCCAACACGACCGCCGGTGTGCCGGAGCGGTGATCCTCCCACGGGAAATAGTCGTACCAGCTTCCCCAGTGTCGCCCGGCCGGGTCGCCAGCTTCGTCTTGGTGGGTGAGCGCCAGATAGCTGATAGAGACCACGCGGTCGTCAGCGCCAACCCTGTCGCGATCGGCGAAGGTGTAGAGCTGTTCGATATAGCCGAGCGGCTGGCCGGTCTGTTGTTCCACCCATCCCCTGAGGCCCGACTGCAGCGAACGGTGAGCAAGCTCGAACGGGCCCGAGGGCAGGGCGTTTGCCTGCGGGATGGTCAGAACGCAGGGGGCGCTGCTGTCCATGGCGACCACAACGGCGATTAAGTCCGCATTGACGTCGTTGGCCTTGCCTCCAGCTCCGCCTTTCCTAATCCCTTTTGCGCGTTCGTCCATGGTCCCCGAGGTTGTTGAGCAGAGCCCTGCCGCGTAGGCCGCTGAACCGATTGAATTCCGTTTTTGTCTGATAATTGTCGGCGCGTCAACACCACCCGTCGTGGCGATTTTAGCTCTTCGCAGCTGCATAAAAAGTGCCAACGCGACATCCGTGCTTGGGGAAGAAGGCCCATTGAGTGCGCCGATTCAAAGCTCGTCGATCGACATTGCGACGTTGTTCTCGTCGGCGACAGCGCGGCATAGTTCTCCACGGCTTGGCGTCGACGCTGGGCGTGACGCTGGAGATGATGATCATGCACGGTCAGACCTGCGCCGTAGCCTGGAGCCGGCGCAAATGGTCGTCGACCCGCCGTTCGGTTCCTTTTGAAGAAACCCGGAGCAGGCTTTCCGGAATGCCTGATAAAGCCCTTCCAGTGCGCCCGCGCCAGCATCATCGCACTCTCGCTCCAACACAACCTATGCGAGTCAGTAAATCGACTCGCCGGCACTATTGTTTCAGGGGAAATGAATCTAGTCTCAAAGGGTTCGGCCGATAGGCCGGGCACAGCTGCGGTCTTCACGGCCTTTTTGACATAAACGCGTCGCCCGATTGAGATTATCTTGACGGTACCGCAGTGCGCCATCCATGCCAGTCGAGATGATCATGGGCAAATATCGAGACCATCGCGAGCCACGCCGGCATCGCTATGACGATGACCCCGTTTCCTTTTCGGAACGGACTTCCGAGCCAAGCTATTTTCAGCGCCCGCCGACCGTGACGGCAGATCCTGTCGATGCGGAGGTATTGTGGTTCACAGTCAGCAAGGGTTTTGGCTTCGTCAAACTGTCGGACGGCACCGAGGCCTATCTGCACGTGCGAGTGTTAGAGGCGGCCGGAAGGCGGGATGTTGCCGCGGGAACGCCTCTCAAGATCACGGTCGAAAAAAGTCCAAAAGGTCATCAAGTCGCGCAGGTGCTGGAGATCGGCGATCACCGCGCGAAAACTCCGTCACATACGCGCGTCGCTGGAGGGACCTTCGATGAAACCGGTGCGCAGCTGGAGAGCGGGGGCACGGTCAAGTGGTACAAACCCGAAAAGGGCTTCGGCTTCATTGCTCCTGACAACGGTGAGAAGGACGTCTTCGTTCATGCCAGCGCCCTGACGCGCTCAGGGCTCAGCGTGCTGGTGGCGGGACAGAAGGTGTTTGTCGAATGCGGGCAAGGCAAGAAAGGCTGGGAAGTCCGGAGCATTCGCCTTGCCTAGACGGCGATGCATTGCTCGCCTCGAAGGAGATGCCGGAGAGCGTCGGGCGGCCGCCCGAGCCCGCGTAGCAGAAACCGACATTGTCGAAGCGCAGCACGCCGTCGGTGACGACGAGATCCCTGGCGCCCGCCGCGTCCTCGATGTCAAGTTCGGCGTCGAGCAACTCGAACAGCCGCGTGCCGCAGGTCGAGGCGCGCGCGAACGAGTTGACCATCAATCCGAGCTAGCGCACCGGCATCTGTAGAATGGTCATGAAGGTGAGCTCATTGGCGAGATCAAGGCGCGTCCTGCTTGGCGCGGTCGAACTTTTCCAGCTCGTGCGGCTGCGCCGCGAAGGCACGCACGACACGGATGTCGCCGAGATTCTCATCCATCATCCGGATCTTTAACGATCGCTGATGCCCAGATATGGGAAGGTCAGGCTTCAATGACGGGGAAGGTGAAGGATTGACCGGTCGGGTTTCCGGGCCGAGCTTGTCGGCCGCTCAATCGAAAGCGTCATTTGAGGCGCTTCTTCTCCCGCGTGTAACTGGAAGACACGCTCGTCCAGTTCCTTGTCTACTTCCGTGAGACGATGATTGAGGCGAAGGTAGTCGGTCCAGGTCGGCGTGCGGAACGTTTCTGTCCACTGCATAGGCTTCTGAAGGTTGCGCTGGAGCGTCCAGTTCCGAGCACCGACGCGGCTGTGTACATGACGCCGCTGCCGCATGAGGTCGAGGAAGGCCTCGACATTTCTCTCGGCTATCAGATATTCGATCTTGACCACGATCGGGCCGCTTCTCGGCTTCAAACTGAGAGCGACAGCTGGGGCGTCGAATTCCTCCAAAGGATCGGGCTCGGACTCGCGGCGCTCGCGAAGAGGAAACAGAACGCCGGCTGCAGCGACGATCAGAAGGGCTACAGCGGAACCCTCGAGCGCCCAGGTCAGCGAATGGTTCTGGGAAACCGTGCCCCATACCCAGCTGCCGGCCGCGATGCCGCCGTCTATCAATGCGTAGTAGATCGAGATTGTGCGACCCACGACCCAGCGCGGGCTCGCCAGCTGCACGCTCACGCCAACCCCCGACCAGGCGGTGACCCAACCGGCGCCGCCCAGGGCGAGTGCAATTGCCGCCACAGCGATCGAAGAGGTCAGAGCCAGGGATAGGGAGCACGCCGCGCAGGCGAGGCAGGCGAGCCTCATCAGCCTTTCTTGCGACAAGCTCCGTCTGAACAGGCTGTTGGAGAGGCCGGCGAAGACGGCACCGGTCCCGAAGCCAGCCATGAGCGCGCCATAGGCGAGCGGACCTCCTCCCAGCTGGTCGCGGACAACCACCGGCAGCAGCGCGAGTATGGCGATGCTCGCCAAGCCAAAGAGGGTTCCGCGCGCGATCGCTGCCTTGATTTCCGATGACATCGCCGTGAAGCGCAGTCCGTCATAGATCGCCGTCCTCATCGACTCGCGTGGAAGAGGGGACGAGCGAACCTTCCACTTGCAGCGCCAAATAGTGACCAAGGGTACGAAATAGGTGAGCGTGGTCACGGCGAATGCCGCCATGAGGCCGAATGAGGCAACCACAATGCCGCCGAGCGCCGGGCCCACAGTCCTGACAGTGTTGAAGCCAACAGAAAGCAGGGTGACGGCAGCGGGAACATCTCGTCGGTCCACGATATCCCCGACCGACGCTTGCCAGGCCGGATCATTGAGAGCACCGCCGCTTGCGATCAAGAAGCTGAAGCCAAGGATCATCCACGGACTAACAAAGCCCAGCGCCACGGACGCGGTCAGCATCGCGGACGCAATCACCATAAGGCACCGACCGGCGAACATGACCCGGCGCCGGCTGAAATTGTCGGCGAGAGCCCCGGCGAAGACGGACAAGACGAAAGCGGGCAGGTTCGATGATGCCTGCACCAGCGCAACCATCAGATCCGAAGTCGAGATCGTTGCCATCAGCCAGCTGATGGCGACAGTCTGCATCAGCCAGCCGAGACTCGAAACCTGCGTGGCGAGCCAGATCGAACGAAAGGTGGGCTGCAAAAGTGGCCCAAAGGTCGTTGGTGCAGCCAAATCTTCGTTTAATCCAGCCGCCCTACTCATTTTGCGACCCTTTGCTTTGCGTTATTGTCGTTTCCCATGTAATCTAGGCTGAACCGTGGCGGCTAGAAGAATAGAGAGAAACTGTTTGCCTTGCGGCACAGTTCCTCGTGATTAAGGGTTGCGGCCGAGACGCATGCCCGAGCCGGCTCACCCCGCCTTCGAAGACATCACTGGGTGGAGCCCGGATCTTGCTTGTCGTTTGACGCAGCATGCTTCATCAACGGGCACTTTGCCGAGCGATGCCTTTTCGCGAAACGCGACGATGTTCTTTCGTCGGAAACTCTCTCCAACGGCGTTCGATGCGCTGAGTCTGGCTTGGGGCGAGGTGAGGGCTTGCAGATCTTAGACAGGATTGATTCCTGATAAACGCAGACGGTTGCTAGGCCGCGATCGAAGAGGCGCGCGCCTTGCTGCTTCGGCTTGAACAAAAGTCTGACGCGCCCGAATTTCTGCTCGATCTGATGAGGCTGGCTTTCATTGTTGAATGTTATGGACACGGCTTTGAACTTTTGGCGCGAACGCTTGCCCGTAGAAGACTGGCAAAGGTCAGGCTTTTGTCGGGGCGGTGGACTCCGCCAGGGGAGAAATGACACCCAACGCCGGATGGCTGAAGCGACGGTCGCCCCGCGTTCCGCACAGTGACGAAGGTAACGGTACGGCTCTTCGGCAGATGGCGCATCCTCATGGTAGCGTCTGGCCGTTCCCTCTGATGCCTCGGCCTCCCACACCTATCCGAACAGGCCCGATCCTGGAGGGTCCTCGAAGCGGGCATGAGGGCGATAGGCCGCGTGGTTGGGGTACCAAGCGTAGGCGCGGTATTGGGCTGGAAATTGGCGATGCGCGACGAAGAAGTCCGAGATCAACTCGTGCAATGGCAATTCCTAACACCGTGGACGTGTTGGAGCAGCCTCATCCTCCTAGTCAGGAACGTCATCAAGGTTATAGGATTGATGCGCGGCGAACCCTCGGAACTCAGGATCATGTTGACATCGCTGTTCGACAGAGCCGACTTGGCGCAAGGAAGCCACATCGTTTCGGAATTGCTTATCGCATGGTCTATCGTCGGCCTAGTCAAACCCTTGGCGCGGCGAGGAAGCGACGGTCGTCGGCGTGATGCATGACGGGAGTCGGCCGCGCCTCACCAGAGGCGAAATGCAGGAACCAAAGGAAAGGACCACCTGCATGGAATTGCGAACCGCGTCCTCGGCGTCTGAGCCGCGACCCTTGCCAACGATCACTCAACCCGCGACGTAGAGCTTCAACCCAGCCTTGGACACGCGAACCGCGCTACCATCGTTGCAGAGGAGCCGTCCACCAGATGGTTGCACTTGTAGTCCGCACGCCTTTAGTCGACATAGCGGACTGGCTCTGGCCACCGGCAAGGTTGAAGAGTGTTCCGTTGTTGCAGTCGTACTTGGCCTACGTGAACCAGATGCCTGAGCACGCGGTCGCGTTTCAGGGTTGATCTACTCGTAAAAAGGAATTGTCTTAGGCGGAAGGCCGCACTTAATACCGCTATCCTATTGGCGCCCCATCGGGTTCCCGGATTGAGCAAGTCCGGATCACTATTTTATGCCGCTGCCAGCGTTGTGTCGGCCATGTGCACGCGCGCTGCCGCTGTCAGCAGGTCGGTCTGGGTGATCAGCCCAATAATGCGTCGCTCGGTATCGACGATGACCACGGCATGGCTGCGGCCGTCGGTGAGCACCGGCAGCAGGCTCATCGCCGGCGTATCGGGAGAGGCGGTGCTAGCCTTCGACATCACAGCCCTCACCGTGTCGGTCGCCTTCGTCAGCTCGCGCAGGCCAACTACACCGACCAGCCCGCCCTCGGCGTCGGTCACCGGCAGCGTCCGGATGTTGTGATCGAGCAGCAAATGACGCGCGTGGTCGGCGGGCGCATGTTCATCGACCGAAATCACATCGCGCGACATGATGTCCTCGCACAGCAGGGTCCGGTGGGAGCGCACCATCGCCTGCAACTCGACCTGCCGTAGCAGCCGCTCAAGATCGTTGCGGTCGATATCGAAGGTTTCCTCCAGCGCGCCGAGCGCGGCATCGACATCCTCGGGCTGGAAGCCGACCCGCTCCCGCGCCGGCGGATCGATGGTTCCATGCGCGCTTTTAAGGGCGGGGGCCGCCACATGCGGATAGTTGCGCCGCGACAGTTTATGGATGCCGTAGCCGAGTGCGACCAACACGATCGAGTTCAGCGCTACCGGAACGAAGGGAAACAGCAAGCCCGAGCTGAAGACGGCCGGTCCGCCGAACACCGCGGTTAAGGCGGCGGCGCCACCCGGCGGATGCAGGCAGCGCGTGAACGACATGGCGGCGATGGCCAGCGCCACCGCAATGCCGGTAGCAAGGACGGGTTCATGCACGAAATGCGCCACGATCACCCCGACCAGCGCCGAAATCGTATTGCCACCGATAATCGACCAAGGTTGCGCCAGCGGGCTTGAAGGCACGGCAAAGAGCAGCACGGCCGATGCTCCCATTGGAGCAACCAGCAGTGCGACATGTGGGCCAGACCCGTTCGCCAGCGCACTGATCACGCCAGTCAATGCGATGCCGATCATGGCCCCGATGCAGGCGAGCAGCCGCTCGCGCAGCGTTGCTCCGGCAAGGATCGGAACAAAGAGACGAAACGCCATGGCATACCCTTGGGCGAGTGGTCGGAACTCCGCGCTCCGCAATGCAGGCAAAGCCACAGATTTGGAAGTTAAGCCAATTCGGAAAGCCGGCTCACGGGGGAATACTTTTGCGCGAAACGGCCATTGCCAAATGGGTGCAGACATTTTGATCAGCCAGAGGAGGCGGACGGCACGCTGATCCGCTCGAGCGCAGCTAGAGGCCAAGGGCTGCCGTGCCGCGGGCAGCCGGAAATGGGGATGGTCGGAGGTCGAGCTGGGATGGATACTAAGGAATTCAGAGGCTTCGAAAAGCGTGCTGACAATGTCGGCAGTGGCAAGACAAATCAGGCCCTTGTCGCTCCACTTCCGAGGCGAACTCCAGCGGAGTACGGCTTCTACGCGGTGCTTGGTCTGCCTGTCCTTGCCACCATCGGAGTTGTTGGCTGCTGAAACGTCCACCTGTAGCCGCTGAGAAGACGACTGCCGCCAGTGCCGTCGTGGAACCGCCATATGACGGCGGCTTGGTTACAGAGCCGGCTCGTGTCGATCGGGCGGGGGAGCCTGATGTGACGTACATGGTCCAGAAAGTGGCCAATGAAGGTGCTGGCATCGTCAACGTGATCAGGTCACGTAATAGCGGTAATACAACCGCGACCACGAGCCTCTCAGGCGTTCGATGAGGCGGGAAAATCCGATCACCAGACCAAACGCGTTTCCGCCACACTGCCACACACGAAACCGATCAGGTCATGTTCCAGGCTCGCCAGAAGATTGGAGCCAAGGCCACCTCGGCTGAACTCTGCCATGCCGCGGCCGCCACCTCTTCCAGCCGCGGTAGAAAACGTGGGTCAGCAGCGCCGGCATGGGCGAGCAACTCCCAAATCGCGAGCAGCGCCATCGGCTCCGCAAGCGGCCGCAGATGTCGGCCGATGAAGCGGAAGGGCGGCGGTGCGATGGAAGCGCCGTGCGACAGCCTATCCAGACCTGTAATCGTGATCAGGCTCATCTGGGTCTCCGGACGCCAGCGTTGCAGATGGTTTTAGGCAAGCGTGAGCAGGCCGTGGGTCCCAATCCGGTCAGGCCGACCACGATCATGGCCGAAAGAACGAGTTCCAATTGAAAGAGCTGACGACCATAGGCGATCAGGTATCGGAGCCTTTCGAACGATGCGATGAGTTCTACCGCAACCAGGGTCTGCCAGCCGTTGGCAAGGCCTTCTCGCAGCCCTGTAAAGATCGACGGCACGGCGGAAGGCAGCACGAGTTTCGACCAGCGGCTGAACGAAAGGACACGGCCAGACCCCGTCTCACGACGACGCCGTTGCGCTTCGCCGCCATCAGGCTGGGTAGAGGACTTGCACGTCTAAAGCTGTCGATCATGCTCGGCACACAAAAAAGGGCGGCATTGCTGCCGCCCTTTCCGCTGTAGGTTGATAGGTGGCTGGATTAGAAATCCATACCGCCCATGCCGCCCATGCCACCGCCGGGCATACCAGCCGGCATGCCGCCGCCAGCGGACTCCTTCTTCGGAGCCTCCGCGATCATGGCTTCGGTGGTGACCAGCAGGCCGGCGACCGAGGCCGCGTCCTGCAGGGCCGTGCGCACAACCTTGACCGGATCGACGATACCCATGGCGATCATGTCGCCATATTCGCCGGTCTGGGCGTTGTAGCCGAAGGTCGCGCCCTTGTTCTCAAGGATCCTGCCGGCAACGATCGAAGCTTCCGCACCGGCGTTGGCCGCGATCTGACGGGCCGGAGCCTGCAGCGCGCGACGCACGATGCTGATGCCGGCGGCCTGGTCGGAGTTGGCGCCGGTGACGGTGATGGCCAGCGAAGCCCGCAGCAGGGCGACGCCGCCGCCGGGAACGATGCCTTCTTCGACGGCCGCACGGGTCGCGTTGAGGGCGTCATCGACGCGGTCCTTCTTTTCCTTGACTTCCACTTCGGTCGCACCGCCGACGCGGATCACGGCAACGCCGCCCGCCAGCTTGGCGAGACGTTCCTGCAGCTTCTCCTTGTCGTAGTCCGAGGTGGTCTCCTCGATCTGCTGCTTGATCTGGGCGACGCGGCCCTGGATCTCGGCCTTCTTGCCGGCGCCGTCGACGATGGTGGTGTTCTCCTTGGAGATCGACACCTTCTTGGCGCGGCCGAGCATGTTGAGGCCGACATTCTCGAGCTTGATGCCGAGGTCTTCGGAGATGACCTGGCCACCGGTGAGAATGGCGATGTCTTCCAGCATGGCCTTACGGCGATCACCGAAGCCCGGCGCCTTGACGGCAGCGATCTTCAGGCCGCCACGCAGCTTGTTGACGACCAGCGTGGCAAGGGCCTCACCTTCGACGTCTTCGGAGATGATGACCAGCGGCTTCGAGGTCTGCACGACAGCCTCGAGGATCGGCAGCATGGCCTGCAGGTTGGAGAGCTTCTTCTCGTGGAGGAGGATGTAGGCGTCTTCCAGATCCGCAACCATCTTTTCGGCATTGGTGACGAAGTAGGGCGAGAGATAGCCGCGGTCGAACTGCATGCCTTCGACGACTTCGAGCTCGGTCTCGGCGGTCTTGGCCTCCTCGACGGTAATGACGCCCTCATTGCCGACCTTCTGCATCGCTTCAGCGATCATCGAACCGACCGAAGCATCGCCATTGCCGGCGATGGTGCCGACCTGGGCAACCTCTTCCGAGGTCTTGATCTTCTTGGCGTTCTTGATCAGCGTCGCGACGACGTCGGCGACGGCGAGGTCGATGCCGCGCTTGAGGTCCATCGGGTTCATGCCGGCGGCAACCGCCTTGTGGCCTTCCTGGACGATCGACTGTGCCAGAACGGTCGCGGTCGTAGTGCCGTCGCCGGCGATGTCGTTGGTCTTCGAAGCAACTTCGCGAACCATCTGCGCGCCCATGTTCTCGAACTTGTCTTCAAGCTCGATTTCCTTGGCGACGGTGACGCCGTCCTTGGTGATGCGCGGTGCGCCGAACGACTTGTCGATGACGACGTTGCGGCCCTTGGGGCCGAGCGTGACCTTCACCGCGTCGGCGAGGATGTTGACGCCGCGCAGCATGCGCTCGCGAGCGTCGCGGGAGAATTTTACGTCTTTGGCAGCCATTTTTAGCTCCTGGCAGGGGCTTGGATTGAGCCCGAAGATTTAAACGAGGGTGAGGCCGATATTCAGCCGATGATGCCCATGATGTCGGATTCCTTCATGATCAGAAGGTCTTCGCCATTGAGCTTGACTTCGGTGCCCGACCACTTGCCGAACAGGATGCGGTCGCCGGCCTTGACGTCCAGCGGGACGAGCTTGCCGACCTCGTCACGGGCGCCGGAACCGACGGCGATGATCTCGCCTTCCTGCGGCTTTTCCTTCGCCGTATCGGGGATGATGATCCCGCCGGCGGTCTTCGCTTCGGACTCGACGCGGCGAACGACCACGCGGTCATGAAGCGGCCGGAAATTCGACTTTGCCATTTTTGGATTTCCCTGGTGCGGATGTTGAACGGTTCTCCGTTGCCGGAGCGTGGTTAGCACTCACCAGAAGCGAGTGCTAACGCGGCAGTGAGATAGGCCGTAGGCTCCTGCTAGTCAAGACGGAAGAGGGACGGGCGAAGAGCAAACGAGCGTGGAAGCACCGAGCCTTTTACGTGAAAGACGTCGGAGATAGGACATGGATGGGGAGGCTCACCATTTGTAATTGAAGGCTTATTCATTTGGCACGATCGGTGCAGCGGATGATCCGCAAACGTTGCGCGCGACCGATATAATGAGAGGTGAGCGCCATCAGGATTCCTGCGTTAACGGTCCACTCGGTATTTACGGTGTGGCCGCCGCGCGGGCGCCAGGACTCCGGCCACCCGATGGTCACCAATCCAATCTGCGGAGAACAGGAGGCAAGATGAGAGGGACAGTCAGCATGAACTCGAATTTGAAATGTTTGGCCAAAGCAACTGCCATCGCCTTGCTCTGAACGGTCAAGGCTACGTCGGCGGACGAACGAAATCGAGGACGTGCGCCTTGTCTATGCGCCCGCGCTCGGCATCGGTAACTTCGGCGGCGAAACGGACAATTGGATGTGGCCGCGCCACACAGGCGACTTCGGCTTTTATCGCGCCTATGTCGCTCCTGATGGTTCCTCCCGGCCATATGCGCGCGACAATGTGCCTTACCGGCCGAAGAGTTGGCTACCCATAGCCTGTGAAGGCGTCAAGGAAGGCGACTTTGTGATGGTCGCCGGCTTTCCCGGCGCAACCCACCAGTTCCTGACGGCGGATGAAGTCGGTTCAACTTCGCGCAATTCGAACCGCGGTTGCAGCGTTCGCTCTCGGATTATGCCGCCCAGATCAAGCAGGCAACGGCAGGCAATCGCCAGGCGCAGATCCATCGACCGCCCGCTTCACAAATGGCTCGGCCTAAAACGCATGGGAAAAGCAGAAAAGGCAACAGATCGGCACCAGAATGAATATGGCCGCGCGAACTGACAGACGCGCCAACAATCGGCATCTCGCATGGTCGGTGGCACTGGACGTGGCGCCCACCCTGCTGGCGCGACTGGGTTTCGCTGGCGAAAAAACTTCCGCGTGTCTCTGCGCGATCCATCCCGCTTGCGCGTGCCTAGTCAACCAAAAAACTGACCATCTGCAGGATCAGGATCAGCAAAAAAAGCCAAAGGCAGACGCCAAAACAGCTGCCAGCAGGACGATGCGTTGTTTCTTACCCACAGTTCCCCCCGAGCGAGACCGTGGGTTCGGACGGTGCGAATGAATTTCTCGTTATAATCGAATTGATTATAAGGGTATATTTCTACGTTGAGTATAAAAGAAGTCAAGCCCGTGCCAGCGGCAATTTTGTCCGGGCGACCGCCGTTTCGTCGAGGACATGGTGGCGGAAGCGATAAGGCTTCGCCGGCCGACCGCCGGTATCAGAGCACTTTCGCCGGTCTCCTCCACCAGTTCCTGCTGCTCCATCAACCGGCGAAAGTTCTGCTGAAGCGCCCCTGCCGATGTAATGGTCAACGCGGTCCGCGTCAGCGCATTTCCATCGGCGAGAAGCCGACGACATTGTTGATGACGAACGTAACGATCCGCGGCTTCAGAGAGGAATGTGCGCTTCGTCCAGATGGATGGAGTTGCAGACAATGATCTGGTCGTCTGGCTGGCAGGTCCGGGCGGCCGCGCCGTTGAGGATGCAGCATCGAGAGCCGCGCTCGCCGAGGATGACATAGGTCGAGATTCGCGCGCCGGAAGTCTTGCTCCATGTCTCCACGAATCCATTGGCAAGGATCCCGGCTTCTTCGCAGTGGTCAGGGTCGAGCGTTATCGAACCGTGGTAGTTGAGGTTTGCTTCGGTGACGTGGATGCCGTGCAGCTTGCCGGCGACTATTTTTCGCATTGGTCCCGTTGTCCTATTCATCTCACAGAGCCAGTGAGCAGCTTCGCTGGGCTAAATCCCGACGACGAGCGCCCCGCCGCTGAGTCCCGCACCTGCCGCCGCCAGGAGTATTTTCTCGCCCGGCCGAAACGGCTCCGCTTGATTGGCGAGCGACAGTGAGAGCGGGATCGTCGCGGCGGAAGAGTTGCCATATTCGGCGATCGTTTTCACGATCGTCTCATCCGCAATGCCGAGGTTTCGCCCCACCGCATCGAAAATGCGGGCATTGGCCTGATGCGGCACGAACCGATCGATGTCTTGCGGCCGCATGCGGGCTGCGGCGAGTGCGTCCAGCGAGCAGGCAGTCATCATGTCTACGGCGTTGCTAAACACTTCACGGCCGTCGGTGATCGTCATTCGGGTTTGCTCGAGGTCGAGGTCACCGTGGAACGGCTTGTTGCTTCCTCCTGCGGGAATCTGGATCAGCCCGTATCGCGAGCCGTCCGAATCCACGGAGGCACCGAGAATCCCCCGATCAGTATCCTCGCAGGGACCGATCACGAGGGCGCCGGCGGCATCGGCAAACAGCACGGCGCTGGCGCGCTCAGAGGGATTGATGCGGCGGCTGAGGATATTGGCGGCGATAACAAGGCTCGCTTTGCCGTGCAGGCGGGTAAATCCGTCCGCAAACATCAGCGCATAGATGAAGCCGGCGCAGGCGCCGGTCAGATCGACAGCGCCGGCGCGGCCGAGCCCCAGCCGATGTGCGACCAGGGGCGCGCTGGGCGGCAGGAGGTGATCGGGCGTCGAGGTGGCAAGCAGCAGCAGACCGATGTCGTGGCGCGCAATGCCGGCGCTGGCCAGCGCCATGGCGCCGGCTTGGGCAGCAAGACCAGACAGCGTGTCTTCATCCGTTGCCCAGAAGCGCGACCGAATTCCAGTAC
Source organism: Mesorhizobium sp. M1423 (assembly GCF_040317575.1). Taxonomy (NCBI): domain Bacteria; kingdom Pseudomonadati; phylum Pseudomonadota; class Alphaproteobacteria; order Hyphomicrobiales; family Phyllobacteriaceae; genus Mesorhizobium; species Mesorhizobium sp. M1423. The sequence goes on along the minus strand of NZ_JAMYKU010000019.1, from coordinate 42,782 downwards.
GCCGCTCGATCCACCCCGGTTCGAGGCCGAGATTGTTCTCGATTTCGGCATTCGCCACCTTTCGGCCAGGCGCATGATGGCCAAACCCGAGAAGGCGCGACAACCTGCTCATGGGCTCGAACCGAAGCGTTCGCCGGCCTCCTCGATCGCGTCATGGAGCCGATCGAGCTCGTCGCCGGTGACGCAATAGGGAGGCATGAGATAAAGGACATTGCCGAGCGGGCGCACAAGCAGGCCGAGCTCGAGGAAAAAGGCCCGCAGCTTAGGTCCGATCTCGGCCAGATAGCCGGCAGAGCCGGCGCGCAGGTCGAGAGCCAGGATCGTGCCGATCGCGCGGCTGTCGGTGAAGTTGGCATTGTCGCGAAAGCGTCGAAACCCGGCGGCCTGCCTCGCGCTCAGGGTGGCGATCCGCTCGGCCACCGGCTCGTCACGCCAGATCTCGACATTGGCGAGTGCTGCCGCGCAGGCAATCGGATTGGCCGTGTAGGAACTCGAGTGGAAAAACGTCTTCTTCCGGTCCTCGGAATAGTGAGCCTGGAAGATGGCATCGGTGGCGAGTGTGGCGGCCAGCGGGATTGCGCCACCGGTCAGGCCCTTCGAGGTGCACAGCATGTCCGGAGAGATGTTCGCCTGCTCGCAGGCGAACATGGTTCCGGTACGCCCCCACCCGGTCATCACCTCGTCGGCGATCAGCAGCGTGCCCGAGGCCTCAGTGATCCTCTTCAATTCGGACAGAACCGATGCCGGATACATCAGCATGCCGCCGGCGCCAAGCACCAGCGGCTCGACGATCAGCGCAGCGGCGCGCTGGTCGCGGCTGAGGGCCTCGAAACGATCTAGCGTTTCCTGTTCGCGCCCGGCGGCAGGGAAGGGAATGGTGTCGACCTCGAACAGCAAGGGTTCGTAGGCGGCGTTGAACACACCGCGGGCACCGACGCTCATCGTGCCGATCGTGTCGCCATGATAGCTGTGCTCCATGACGACGATGCGCGAGCGCGGCGCGCCGATGTTGCGGAAATAGCCGAGCGCCATCTTCAGCGCGACTTCGACGGCGGTCGAGCCGCTGTCGGAATAGAACACCCGGTCGAGGCCGGCGGGTGCGAGGTCGACAAGCGCCCTGGCCAGCCGTTCGGCCGGCTCGTGGGTGAAGCCCGCAAAGATGATCTGATCGAGGCTCGACGCGGTCGTCTCGATGGCCTTCATGATGCGGGGATGGCGGTGGCCATGGGTGACGACCCACCAGGAGGAAATGGCGTCCAGAATGCGCGCTCCGTCGGCCTTGTGGAGATAGGCCCCTTCAGTCAGCAGGATTTTAGGGGTCGAAGGCTCGAGCGCGTGCTGGGTGAAGGGATGCCACACACGGGAATGCGACATCACTCGCCTCCGGCAATCAAAGCGAGGTCGAAGCCGGCAATCATCGCTTGTCTCAGCGTTTTGTCCGTCAGCGGATCGAGGTGCGGCAGCCTGCCGAGTTGCGGCACGTCGCCGAATTCCACGATCGTCCGTTGCGTATCGGTCATCTCATCGCCGATGAAGGCGATGCCAGCCAGCGGGATAGCGCGCGCCCGCAGGGCCTCGATCGACAGCAGGGTGTGATTGATTGTTCCGAGCGCGGTGCGGGCGCACAGAATGACCGGCAACTGCCATTGCTCGAATATGTCGATGAACCTTGTCCGGCGGTTCAGCGGCACCATCAGCCCGCCGGCGCCTTCGATGACGAGCGGTGTCGGCAGGACCGGAAACGAAAGATCGGCAGCCTCGATCGAAACGTCGTCGATTTCGGCCGAACGATGCGGCGAAAGCGGGCTCTTCAAGCGGTAGGCTTCCGGCAGCACGCGCCCCGACGGCAGCCCGGCAAGTCGCGCAACCGCCTCGCTGTCGGTCTCGCCGTCGAGGCCCGATTGCACCGGCTTCCAGTAGAAACCGTCAAGCAGGCCGGCAAGCCCGGCCGAAAACACCGTCTTGCCAATTCCGGTGTCTGTTCCGGTGATGACGATGCGCTTGGTCATGTCGCCTCCGGTCATGTCTGGGCCAACACCTCGACGAGCGCCTCGACCATGGCGGAAATGTCGGCTTCGCCGATATTGAGCGTCAGTGAGATGCGCAGCCGTGACGTGCCCTCGGGCACGGTCGGCGGACGAATGCCGCGTATGTCGAAGCCGCGGGCCTGCAGGCGCGCCGACACTGCCATGGTGCGCCTGACATCGCCGATGACAAATGGCTGGATTTGCGAGCCGCTGGGCGTGACGCCGCAGCGATCCACCAATTGGCGGCCTGCGAGGGCAACGCGTTCATGTAGCTGAACACGCCGCATAGGCTCGTCGGCGAGCATTGCGAGCGCTTCGCGCGCCGCGACCGCCATCAGCGGCGATGGCGCTGTGGCGTAGATGAATGGGCGGCAACGGTTGATCAGATACTGGCACAGTGTCCTCGGCCCGGTCACGAGCCCACCAGATGCGCCGAGCGCCTTGCCGCAGGTGTGGAGCGCGACGATGTTGTCGCGGCCCTCGAAAGCGGCGGCCAGCCCCCGGCCGTCCGGTCCCCAGACGCCGGTGGCATGCGCCTCGTCAATGACGATGAATGCGTCGTGCCGATCGGCAAGCGCGACCAGGCTCTCCAAAGGCGCGCAATCGCCATCCATGCTGTAAAGGCTTTCCACCGCGATCCAGACGCATCCCATGCCGCCTTCGGCGCGCCAACGTGTGATCGCATCCTCGACAGCATCGACGTCGTGGTGCGCGGCCAGCACCAACTGTGCGCGCCCGGCCTGCGCACCCTCATGCATGCTGGCATGGGCGAGCTCATCGAGGATCAAAAGGTCGCCCTTCTGCGGCAGCGCCGTCAGCAGAGCGAAGTTGGCGATGTAGCCGCTGCCGAAGAACAGCGCGCGGTCGGCTCCAAAGAATGCCGCCGCGTCTGCCTCGAGCTGCTCGTGTTCCGGCGCATTGCCGCGCAACAGCCGCGACCCGGTGGCGCCAACCGGCGTGCCACGCGCAATCGCCGCCGCAACCGCTTCGCCAAGCCTTTTGGAGGCGGCAAGCCCGAGATAGTCGTTCGACGAGAAGTCGCGCCCGGCGCGCGGCTTCAGCGTCCGCAGCCGGTCCTTGCGCGCCAGTCCCTGCAAGGTCGCCTCATAGCGGGCAAGCGGTGCCCCGTTCATTGCGCCTCGAGTTCCATCGGCTCGATGCCAAGGCGCCGGAACAGCAGGGTATCCTTGTCCTCACCGGGATTGTCCGCCGTCAGCAGCGTGTCGCCGACGAAGATCGAGTTGGCGCCGGCAAAAAAGCACAGCGCCTGCATCTCGTCGGTCATGGCGGTGCGGCCGGCGGAAAGACGGATATGCGATTTCGGCATCATGATGCGCGCCAGCGCGATCACGCGCACGAATTCGATCGGCTCGATGGGCTTGGCGTCGGCAAGCGGGGTGCCGGCGATCGGGATCAGCATGTTGATCGGAACGCTTTGCGGATGTTCCGGCAGGTTGGCCAGCGTCACGAGCATGCCGATCCGGTCCACCGGCTCCTCGCCCATGCCGACAATGCCGCCGCAGCAGACCTTGATGCCGGATTGGCGAACGTGCTCGAGCGTCTCGAGCCGGTCGGCAAAGCTGCGCGTGCTGATGATCTCGCTATAGTAGCGTTCCGACGTATCGATGTTGTGGTTGTAGTAGTCGAGGCCCGCCTGCTTCAGACGAGAGGCTTGCGCAAGATCGAGCATGCCGAGCGTCATGCAGGTCTCCATACCGAGCGCCTTGACGCCTTCGACCATGGCCACTACCGCATCCATGTCGCGCGCCTTGGGGTTTCGCCAGGCCGCACCCATGCAATAGCGGGTGGCGCCGGCGTCACGCGCTTTCTTCGCCTCGGCGATGACGCGCCGGACCTCCATCAGCTTCGACGCCTTCAGACCGGTTTCGTGCTGCGCCGACTGGCTGCAATAGCCACAATCCTCCGGACATCCGCCTGTCTTGATGCTGAGAAGCCGGCTGAGCTGGACCTTGTTGGGATCGAAATTCTGGCGGTGCACGGTTTGCGCGAGGAAGAGGAGATTGTTGAAGGGGGCATCGTGAAGTGCCCGAGCCTTCTCCAGGGTCCACGCTCCAGAGTCAGGGGATTGAGCCTGTGGCGATGTCTGCGTTGGACTGGCTGTTTGCATGTCCATGCTGTTCCTCCGGTTCTGCCTTGCTTTGCTGTCTGATTGATGACGATCGGAAAGGACAGTTGATTCGATCCTGTTCGTTCCTCAGACAATCATGAGCCCCAATAGTCGAGGCCGATATCCAGGATCGGCGCGCTGTGGGTCAGTCGGCCGACCGAAATCAGATCGACGCCGGTCGCGGCAATCGCTCGCGCTGTATCGGATGCGATCCCGCCAGAAGCCTCGGTGATAGCACGGCCGCCAACGATTGCGACGGCCCGGCGAAGATCGGCGAGGGACATGTTGTCGAGCAGAATCGCATCGGGAGCGAAGCCAAGTACCTCCTCCAACTGAGCCAGCGTATCGACCTCGACTTCGATCTTGACGAGATGACCGGCCCGTCTTCGTGCTCGCTCGAGCGCCGGGCGAACGCCGCCTGCGATGGCGATGTGGTTGTCCTTGATCAGAATTGCGTCGTCGAGGCCGAAACGGTGATTGGATCCGCCACCCGCGCGCACCGCATACTTTTCGACTGCCCTCAATCCGGGCGTCGTCTTGCGCGTGCAGACGATCTTCGCGCCATATCCACGAACCGCAGCGACGATCGATGCCGTTGCTGTAGCGATGCCGCTCAGATGGCACAAAAAATTGAGTGCCGTCCGTTCGGCTGTGAGAATGCCCCGGGCAGGGCCAACCACTGATGCAATGACCTCTCCATCCATGACATTGCAGCCGTCTGCCCGCTCCACCGAAATTTCGACATCAGGATCAATCAAGCGGAAAGCGAGCATCGCCAGATCGAGGCCGGCGACAACTCCGGACTGGCGCGCCGCCAGCACGGTTCCCGCTTGGTGTGCCTTCGGGATGATGGCCTCCGTGGTCAAGTCGCCGGCTCTGCCAAGGTCTTCAAGAAGAGCTGCCCTTACAAGCGGCTCAAGCATGACCGTGGGAAGCGGTGAGAGCGTCATCATTTTGCCCCTTCGAGGCTTGGCGAGTGTCCGAGTTCCCGCGCAGCGGCCAAGGCGGCTTCGAGGGTGATTTCGGACCGTCGGGCGACAGTCGCATGATGAGGAAAGTCTGTCCGGTAATGAGCGCCGCGGCTTTCTTCGCGCAACAGGGCGGCAACCGCGATCATTAGCCCGACAGCCGCCGGATCCGAGGCCGCGTCCTTGCTTTCGGCGAGCGGCAACAAGGCATATGCGGCTGCTTTCAGACCTTCACCATCCCGGACGATGCCGAGTGCGCGCGACAGGAAAACACGCACGGGTATCGGAGCGGGCGATGGGTGAACGTCCGCAACCGCAGGCCTTGTTCTGCGAGCAGGCGTTCCGGCGACACTTTCAGCGACCCAGCGCGCGCACACGACGGCCTCGGTCAAGGAATTGCTGGCGAGCCTGTTGGCGCCATGCAGTCCTGTCGAAGCGACTTCGCCGCAGGCCCACAGCCCCTTGACGGACGTCCTACCGGAGCCGTCCACGGCAACGCCACCCATGTGGTAGTGTTGGGCCGGACGAATGGGGATGAGATCGCGCGCGGGATTGATGCCGGCTCCACGACAGGCTGATGCAATTGTCGGGAAGTGTCGAGCAAATTCCGGGCCAGGCCGTTGCCGCGCGTCGAGAAAAACACGGTGGCCGTTGGCAAGATGGTTCCAGACGGCGCGCGCCAAGACATCACGAGGCGCAAGTTCCGCCCCTGACACGCTCTGGAGAAAAGCCTGGCCGGTTTCGTCGATCAGGGCAGCACCTTCGCCGCGGACGGCCTCGCTGACCAGCGCCATAGGGCGTTCCGGGCCGTCAAGCGCGGTCGGGTGGAACTGGATGAACTCGAGGTCGGCAAGGACAGCTCCAGCGCGGGCCGCAAGCGCCAGGCCCTGTCCGCAACTGCCCGAAGGATTGGTGGTGTCGAGAAACAGTCCCCCGATCCCACCGGTGGCGAGGACGACCCGCCGTGAGCCGAAGAAGACAGGTCCTATCGAACCGCTCGCCCAGACGCCTCGGATCGCATTCTCTCGCACCGCCAGTCGGCGCGCTTCCACGCCCTCCACGACAACAATCGACGGAGTGGAACGCACAGCCGCGATCAGGGCACGCATGATCTCACGCCCGGTGCCGTCACCATGCGCATGAACGATGCGACGTCGGCTGTGTGCGGCCTCCAATCCGAGGCACAGTGATCCTTTCGACGTACGGTCGAAGGGAACCCCAAAGCCCGCAAGCCCCTCTATCGCCTTGGGCGCGGCTTGGAGGATGCGGCTCGCCACGTCTGTGTCGCAGAGACCATCCCCGGCGGCAAGCGTATCGGCCAGGTGCAGTTCCGGATCGTCGTCTTCGCCGAAACTTGCAGCCAGACCACCCTGTGCCCACGTGCTCGAATTGTCAGCTCCCAGCAGCGTCCTGGACAGAAGCAGCACCGGCTCCGGCGCCAGTTGAAGCGCGGTCATCAGTCCGGCGATGCCGCCGCCGATGATGATCGGCCGCCCGAAGATGCTGCGGACATCGGCGCTCAAATTGCCAGCATCCGTTCGACCGCAAGCCGCGCGCGCCCGGCGATCCCGGGTTCGATGGTTACGATATGGTGGTTCTGCTCGAGCGCCATGCGGATGTTGGCAAGCGTGATCCGCTTCATGTGCGGGCACAAATTGCAGGGCCGGATGAACTCGACCTCTGGGTGCGCTAACGCGACGTTGTCGCTCATCGAACATTCCGTCATCAGCACGACACGTGCCGGCCTTTGCCTTTCGACATAGTCGGACATGGCAGCGGTCGAGCCGGAAAAATCTGCTTCAGCCACGACGTCGGGCGGGCATTCGGGATGCGCGAGCACGATCACGCCGGGATGGCTTTCGCGCAACTCGCGGATGTCGGCCGGTGTAAAGCGCTCATGCACCTCGCAATGCCCTTTCCAGGCGATGATCTGCACATCGGTCTGGGCGGCGATATTCTGGGCCAGATATTCGTCCGGCAACATGATCACCTGGGGAACGCCAAGGGATTGGACGACCGCCTTGGCGTTGCCGGATGTACAGCAGATATCCGACTCGGCTTTCACTTCGGCCGACGTGTTGACATAAGTGATGATCGGCACGCCGGGATAACGCTGGCGCATCAAGCGCACGTCTTCTGCCGTGATCGATTCCGCCAACGAACAGCCTGCCCGCAGGTCGGGAATGAGCACCGTCTTTTGCGGATTGAGCAGCTTGGCCGTTTCGGCCATGAAATGTACGCCGGCCAGCACGATGACTTGCGCCTCGATCGTCGCAGCCGTGCGGGCCAGTGCCAAGCTGTCGCCGACGATGTCGGCCACGCAATGGAAGATCTCGGGGGTCTGATAGTTGTGCGCCAGGATGATGGCGTTGCGCTCGCGCTTCAGTGCAAGGATCGCCTCGATATCCTCGACGAAAGCCGGCCATTCGATCGGCGGGATCACTCGTCGGACGCGCTCGTAGAGAAACGCGGTCGCAGGCAGCACGGCGCTCATCGACCCCTCCAGCTTATACTCTAGTTGAAAATAACCAGCATATACTTGCTGTGAGTATAAGCGATGTCAACCCCGCGCCAGCGGCAATTTTGTCCCGGCGATGACCCTCTCGTCGAGAACGGCGTGGCGGAACCGGTAAAGCTTCGCTGGCCGGCCGCCGGTCTCCGCGGTTGCCTCTCCGGTCTCTTCGACCAGCTCCTGCTGCTCGATCAGCCGGCGAAAGTTCGGCTTACGCACGAGCCTGCCGGCAAGCGCCTCCACGGTTCGCTGCAGCTGCAAAAGCGTGAAGACCGGCGGCATCAGCTCAAAGACGACCGGCCGGTATTTGATCTTGGAGCGCAGCCGCGCAACGCCGGTCGCCACGATGCGGCGATGATCGGCGACCATAGACTTGCTGGGCACCAGCGGAGGCAGCGTCGCGTCCCGTCCGCTTCCGGCCTCTTGGACCAGGCCTGCTTCGTAGACTAACTCATAGCGTTGAAGCGTGAGTTCCTCGTTCCAAAGGCGGTCGTCGAAGCCGAAGGCTATCGTCGCCCGCTGCCAGCGTTCACGTCGCGTGGCCGCGTCGCTGACGCCGTCTGCCCATTCAATCAGGCGCGGTCGCAGAACGTCCAGCACGACCGGAGGCGTGCCGGAGCGGTGGTCCTCCCATGGAAAATATTCATACCAGCTCTGCCAGCCGCACTTGGGCGAGCCAGCTGCCTGTTCCTTGCGGGTCAATGCGAGATAGCTGATGGAGATGACGCGCTGCTGGCGCTCGGCGCCGATGCGATCCCGATCCGCGAAGGTGTAGAGTTGCTCAATATACCCCAGGGGATGGCCGGTCTGCTGCTCGACCCACCCCCTCAAACCGGATTGCAGCGATCGGTGCTCAAGCGCAAATGGTCCGGAGGGAAGGGTGTCCGCCTGGCCGATGGTGAGGACACAGGGTTCACTGTCGTTTACGGCGACGACAAAGGCGATCAGGTCCACTTTGACTTCGTCGGCCTTGACGGCGGCTCTGTCTTTCCTGGGTCCTTTTGCCTGATCGTCCATGTTCGCGAAAGTGGTTGGCCAGCTCGGGGGCGCCTGAATCGATTTAAGTGTAAGCGCGCCTGTCCGCACGTCAACACCGCACAGCTGCACGGCCATTTTTAGCTCTTCGCACTTGCACAAAAATGTGGCAAACGCGACACCCGCGGTTGGTAACGTTGGGGAAGGAGGGTCCATTGAGTGCGTTTGGTGACACCAAGGCGATCACACCGCCGGATATTCGTTCGCGCAAAGGTGGGACGCCGCTCGTCTGCCTTACCGCCTACACGACGCCAGTCGCCCGGCTTGTCGATCCCCATTGCGATGTGGTGCTGGTCGGCGACAGCGTCGGCATGGTTCTCCACGGCCTGCCCTCGACGCTCGGTGTGACGCTGGAGATGATGATCACGCACGGCCAGGCCGTGCGCCGTGGCCTCGAGCAGGCGCTGATGGTCGTCGACCTGCCGTTCGGTTCCTTCGAGGAAAGCCCCGAGCAGGCTTTCCGCAATGCCGCGCGCGTCATGGCCGAGACCGGCTGCGCGGCCGTCAAGCTCGAAGGCGGCGAAACGATGGCAGAGACGATCGGCTTCCTCGCCGCGCGCGGCGTGCCGGTCATGGCCCATGTCGGCTTGACGCCGCAGGCGATCAACACCATCGGTGGCTACCGCGTGCAGGGCAGAGGCGGGGATGCCGAGCGCATCAGGCGCGACGCGCTTGCGGTAAGCGAAGCGGGCGCCTTTGCGGTCGTGCTGGAGAAGGTTCCCGAGGCGCTCGCCCGCCGGATCACCGGGGAGGTGGCGACCCCGACCATTGGCATCGGTGCCTCGGCAGCCTGTGACGGCCAGATTCTCGTCGTCGACGACATGCTGGGCCTCTTCGGCGACTTCCGGCCCAAATTCGTCAAGCGCTATGCTGAACTGGGGGAGGCCGCTGCGGCTGCGATCGCGGCCTATGCGCGGGAAGTGAAGGAGCGCCAGTTTCCGGCCGCCGAGCACGTGTTTGCCGATGCGCCCAAGCCCGCCGACGGGGACGCCACCAAGAGCGGAGAAGCAGCGTGAGCGTGCCGATTGTCAGGAGCGTTGCCCAGCTTCGCCAAATCGTCGCCGCATGGCGCGGCGAGGGCGTGGGGATTGCCGTGGTGCCAACGATGGGCGTCCTGCATGAGGGCCATCTCAGCCTGGTGCGCGCGGCACTCGAGAAGGCCGACCGGGTGATCGTGACGCTCTTCGTCAACCCGAAGCAATTCAACAGCCAGGCCGATCTCGCCGCGTATCCGAGCACCGAGGACGAGGATGCCGCCAAGCTGGCACCGCTTGGCGCGCACCTGCTTTATGCGCCGGATGCAGAGGAAATGTATCCGGCGGCCTTCGCCACGACCGTTTCGGTGTCCGGTGTCAGCGAGGGCCTGTGCGGTGCCTTCCGGCCGGGACATTTCGATGGCGTGGCGACCGTCGTCGCCAAGCTCTTCCTGCAGACCAGCGCTGACTTCGGCTTCTTTGGCGAAAAGGACTTTCAGCAGCTTCAGCTAGTCAGGCGTATGGCCCGGGACCTGGATATTCCAATCACCATTGTTCCTTGTCCGACAGTCCGCGAAGCCGACGGTCTTGCACTATCATCGCGCAATGTCCGGCTCTCGCCAGCAGAGCGTGCTGTTGCCCCCGAGCTACCATCGGTCTTGCTCGAGACGGCTGAGCGGCTTGCCCGCGGCTCGCCCGTCCTGCCAACGCTTGCCGAAGCGCGCGCAGCAATTCTGGCTGCGGGCTATCGCGAGGTCGAATACCTGGAACTTCGCGACGAGGCAGATCTGCGACCCATGACAAGCCTTGACCGACCTGCACGCTTGCTTGTCGCGGCCTGGCTCGGCGGCACACGGCTCATAGACAACGTCAGAATATCACGGGTTTCAACAGATTAACGGGGTTCTCGGCACGCGCTGTATCCGTCCGGGATCGTTTAAAACAAGGTCTCTGCCTGGCATCGAGCGATCACGGAGGTTACGCAAAGCGCAAATGCATCGCGTGTTTGAGAACTTCGTCGAGCAACTGTCTGCAAGTGTTGATGCTGCCGATCTCCGTGAGGCAATGGCATCCGCTGCAGCCGGCTTCGATTTTCCGCTATTCGCCTATTTCACTTACCCGTCGGCCCCCGGCGACGCCCCGCAATTGATCTCAAACTATCCTTCATCCTGGACATCACGTTATCTGCAACAGCGGTACCACAGTCTTGATCCGGTCATCCTGCGCGGGCTGCAAGGCTGGGATACCTTTGATTGGGGTGTGGATCGCGCTCGGCACTGTCTGCCGAATTCGCAGCAACAAATTCTGGAGAGTGCGGCTGAGTTTGGCATCCGCGGCGGCCTGACGATATCCATGCATGATCATTGCGGCCGGTTTGCTGCCCTGACCTTTGCTTCCGACGAGTCCCGCCCGCCTCTGTTGCGGTCACTGACACGTTACGAAAAAGCATTGCAGCTGGTGGCCATCAACTTTCATATCCATGTCCGGCGCAGGCTCGCCGACGATCGCGTGGTGGATGGTGTAACGCTCACCCCGCGGGAGTTCGAGTGCCTGAAGTGGGCGGCGCGCGGCAAGTCGGCTTGGGTTATCAGCCAGCTTCTCGGCGTCTCAAAGCGCACCGTGACCTTTCATCTGGAAAACGCCAAGGCAAAGCTTGGCGTTCGAACGATCAACCAGGCCGTTGCACGACTGGCTGCCTCCGGCCAGGCGAGATCCTGATTCGTCGGCCACGATAGCTGTAAACCTCTACAGGCTGCATCGCTGCCGGCTTTGCCCTTCGATGGCGGGAACACATCCCGCACGGAGGCGACCATGATGCAGCTGATAACACCAGACCTTTACGACGAGTTCGCAAGCGAGCTCAAAGAGATGCACGGGCTCAGGTTTAGGGTGTTCAAGGAAAGGCTCGATTGGGAAGTTGATACCGAAGACCAGATGGAAACAGACCCGTTTGATGGTCTGAAGCCTGTCTATCTGCTCCTCAAGGGATCCGACTGGCGAATTCGCGGTTGCGTGCGTCTTTTGCCCAGCACCGGACCCACAATGTTGCGCGACACGTTCCCGGTGCTGCTGGGTGCTGACGTCGTGCCCTCGACCTCCGACATATGGGAGAGCAGTCGTTTCGCGCTCGATCTTCCTCCGTCGGCGCCCAAGGCAGCGGGCGGACTGGCCCAGGCAACCTACGAGCTCTTCGCGGGCATGATCGAGTTCGGCTTGCCCAAGGATCTGACCCGGATAGTAACGGTGACGGACACGCGCATGGAACGGATCCTTCGCCTCGCGACGTGGCCATTGTCGCGCATCGGACAACCCAAGTCCGTCGGCAAAACGGAGGCGGTGGCCGGGTTTCTCGAGATTTCCCGCGCGAGCCTTTTGCGCATCCGCAGCAGGGGACGTCTGAGCGGACCGGTACTGTGGCAACCGGTTAGGCCCGTCGGCATTGTGGACACCTGAGCCGTGAAGGATGCTGGTCTGCCCAAGGAAGCGACGGTCGGTCTTGTATGCTGGCCGGACTGGCGTCGTTACGAAGCTTACCACTACGCCAGACGATTGCCACGCACTGCCTGGGCCTGGGAGTTTCTTCGGCGCAATCCACAATTTCAGCGCGACCACGCCAAAATGGCACCGTCCGCCTACATTGTCGGAGCCCAGGCCGACATGAAGATAATCGAGTTGACGACAGGATCATCTTTCCTAAGACAATGGAGCCTCCTTTTTCGCGGACGCGCCACAGTCGGACGCTACGTCGGCAAGGGTATTTTGGGATCCGCGCGACTGCGCCCGTATTCTACGAGCGGCCGCGGAGCCGGTTGGGCTCGACCACGATTTTGAACCGCTTGATCTCCCTTCGCTCTCATGCTGCAAGGACATCCTGCTGACACCTGCCGGCGTGCAGCACGTGCTGCTGAGGGAGGAACTGCCGGAGTCTGCAGATCGCCCTTTCCGGTGCATCCGTTCTCCGCCCGTTGCGGCTATATGTCGACGCGATCGTGCAGCCGCAGCACCTGAAGTTCCATGTCGCTGCCCTTCAGTTCCTGAACGACATCAATGGTTGCGGCCGCCTGGCAGCTGCTTGCTTTCCGCCGGAACCCCGCGGAGCGCGTCTGCGTATCGTGCTCCAGGCTTTGGATGGCTCGCTTGCGGGAGCATCTCATCAGGAGATCGCCATTGCCCTGTTCGGGAGACGCCGTGTCGAAGAAGATTGGTCTCATCCAGGTAGCCATCTTCGCGATCAGGTGCGTCGCGCCATCCAACGTGGCCGCTACCTGATGGGCGGCGGCCATAGACAGTTCCTGATGTAATTCGGGTGACAGCTTGGTGATTGTCTTATTCGAAAACGCGCAGGCATCAATCTCCATTTCTCACTGCTATTGTGCCTTGTACAAGACGTGACACGCGCCTACTTCTTCCGCTGCGGGAATCGGGTTTGAGTAATACGGACGAAGCACTGAGAACCAACGTTTTCGTGATAGTGCATTCATGCCCCGAGAATCCTGATGACCGTTACGAACCCCGACAAAGCCGGCGCTGACTGAAACGGTCGCTGAACGTGCTCTGTGGCCTGCGCCGCCTGACTCTCGGTTTCGGCTATGCCGACTAACAGCGTATTGATAGGCCATCGCGGGCTAAGCTCTACCGGCGAAAGCCGCGTCAAAGCGGCAGGCAATCAGAAACTAGATCGGCGGCGACGATGATTATGATCAACGTGACGAACACGTGAATCATGCCGACGGCGCCGACGTTGCCGATGATGATGATGCCGACCATGCGTCGCTGATGCTGCCTAACTACAGTGCTGTGTGATCATGCCGATCACCGCGTGACCACGAGCGGCGGCGCTTCGTGTCAGGTGCGTGGCCGGGATGATCGCGCATGGCCGATTGTTCCTTCGTGCCGCGGGGTGTGGGCTTGCGTTCGGTCATGAGGACGTCAGGCGCAACGAGGAAGTTAGATCAGGGCCCCAAACGCGGCTTATCCATGGGGTGGATGATAGCTATCCCTACAATCAATTATACCAATATTACCCAATACTACTAGAAGATCCCCCAATGAAAGCGGCCGGATGGGTATCCGTCTCGCGTAGGCTGAAGCTGCCGGCAAGAATGGGAAGACGAACATGTGCGGGATTGTTGGCATCGTTGGGCAACAGACGGTGTCGGATCGGTTGGTCGACGCATTGAAGCGTTTGGAATATCGCGGCTATGATTCCGCCGGCGTTGCGACGATCACCGAAGGTGTCTTGCACCGCCGGCGCGCCGAGGGCAAGCTCGTCAATCTCGAGAGGAGACTGAAGGAAGAGCCGCTGAGCGGCAACATCGGCATCGGCCACACGCGTTGGGCAACCCATGGGGCCTCGACGGAACGCAATGCGCACCCGCACTTTGCCGACGGTGTCGCCGTCGTCCATAACGGCATCATCGAGAATTTCACCGAGCTGAAGGACGAATTGGCGGCGGCTGGCGCCGAGTTCCAGACCGATACCGACACCGAGGTCGTCGCGCATCTCTTGGCAAGACACCGCCGGGAGGGCATGAGGCGGCAAGAGGCGATGCGTGCCATGCTGAAACGCGTCAGGGGCGCCTATGCGCTTGCCGTCCTCTTCGAAGATGATCCGTCGACCATCATGGCGGCGGGCAACGGACCACCGCTGGCGATCGGTCACGGCGACGGCGAGATGTTCCTGGGCTCCGACGCGATCGCGCTCGCTCCCTTCACCAATGAAATTACCTATCTCATCGAGGGCGACTGGGCCGTTGTCGGCAATTCGGGCGCCCATATCTTCGATTTCGACGGCCATCCCGTCGAGCGTCCGCGCCATACCTCCACGGCCGCGGCCGATCTGGCCAACAAGGGCAACCATCGCCATTTCATGGAGAAGGAAATCTACGAGCAGCCCGAAGTCATCGCCCATGCTCTCCGTCACTATAGCAACGTCATAGAGAAAGCCGACATGGTTTCTGGCATCGATTTCGCCAGGATCCCGAGCTTGGCGATCTCGGCCTGCGGGACCGCCTATCTCGCCGGACTGATCGGAAAATACTGGTTCGAGCGCTATGCGCGCCTGACGGTTGAAATCGACGTTGCGTCCGAATTCCGTTACCGCGAGATCCCGTTGTCGCCGCAGTCGGCGGCTCTTTTCATTTCGCAGTCCGGCGAAACCGCCGATACGCTCGCATCGTTGAGGTACTGCAAGGAGCGTGGGTTGAAAATTGGCGCTATCGTCAATGCCTGCGAATCGACCATCGCTCGGGAGGCCGATGCGGTCTTCCCGATCCTTGCCGGACCGGAGATTGGCGTCGCCTCCACCAAGGCGTTTACCTGCCAGCTTGCGGTTCTAGCCGCACTCGCCATCGGTGCCGCCAGAGCCCGCGGGACCGTAAGCGAAGACGAGCTGCAGGCGCTCGTCAGGAGCCTCGCCGAAGTGCCGCGCGTCATGGGCCAGGTACTCAACAGCATCCAGCCGGAGATCGAGTTCCTGTCGCGCGAACTGTCAAAGTGTCGTGACGTCCTGTATCTCGGCCGTGGCACCAGTTTCCCGCTAGCGATGGAAGGTGCGCTGAAGCTCAAGGAGATTTCCTACATCCATGCCGAGGGCTATGCGGCGGGTGAATTGAAGCACGGTCCGATCGCATTGATCGACGACAACATGCCAGTGATCGTCATCGCGCCCCATGATCGCTTTTTCGACAAGACCGTCTCCAACATGCAGGAAGTGGCTGCCCGTGGAGGGCGGATTATCCTCATCACCGATGAAAAAGGGGCAGCCGCATCGAAACTCAACACCATGCACACGCTCGTGTTGCCGGCTGTCGACGAGATTATCGCGCCGATGATCTTCTCGCTGCCGATACAGCTTCTTGCCTACCACACGGCGCTCTTCATGGGCACAGACGTAGACCAGCCGCGCAATCTCGCAAAATCGGTCACGGTCGAGTGATTGTGAACCTTTATAGGTGGCGATGCTTGCCCATCTTCGCTGCATCGGCGGTGGAAATTGGTCGAAGGTATCAGCGTCCGCGAGGCTGGGTGGACGGTGCCGCGAATAGCCACTGGAGGCGTCAGTGAGAGTTCGAGTTGCTGTTCAAGAAAGCCATCGGGGAGAATGAGTCGTGTAGGATCGCAGGTCGAATGCGCTACAGCCGATCAGGCCATCTCATGGCGGGCAGGTTCTTAGAACTTGATCAAAAGCAGGTGAGCCGCCATATTCCGACCCGGCTGCCAATTTCAAGTGGCCCATTCCATGGATGAGGCCGGTCCGGCCGAATGGACGTCCATTTTTTTGATTTGCTGGGTGTGCGCCAGGGTCGGGGAGGAAATCTCCCGATTTGTCAGGCGCTCCCATCTTCTTGGAGATGTTTATGAAGGATTCGCGCATTCCCGAGCCAGTCTTGACGGCTATGTCGCAGGGGACCCACATCATCCGCGCTTATCGTGAGCACCTTGGGTATTCAATCGAGGACCTCGCGGTCGCGTGCGGGCTTGCCGCTCAGGAAATCCAAAACATCGAGCGGGGTCTAAAGTACAATAAGGGCTATCGGAATCGGATAGCGAGATCGCTGTCCATACCTGTGGGAATTCTTGAGGCAGAGTCGGACATATCGGACGCCGCCTGATCAGTCGGATAATCTGCAATGGGTGGAAGACCGCTCTTGTGATGTGACGTTTGCGGCTGATAGTCGTCGCTTGATTCCGTTGTACGCGAATGCCTTCTGGCGCAGTACCGCCAAGAGAATTCTCGTCCACTGTCCGAGTCAGGAACTGCACACGGGCTCGCCGAACAGGAAGTTGGAACGCTTCGTCATGCTGTCTTAGGCGATATAGCCGCCCGGAGTGCTGCGACACGTGCACGATAGCATTGGCTCGCGAGGATGGATTGCTAACGGCGAACCCATGCTGGTCGGCAAGGCGATACTGGCTGGAGCATCAACTCGGCCGACGAGAGTGGCCCCCCATCCTAGGCAGGATCGGCCGACATGGCCGGCATCGCGAGCCGCTCTGAAAAGAGCACAGCGGGCATCCAGACGCTGCCGGGTTGACTATGGGTGTCGGAACCGGAAAAAAGGGGCCGCTCTTCATGAGTGGCGGGCGCCGGCAGTCTAACCCCAAGCCCCCCGCCAGGCTGCCGGCGCGCTTCTAGCCGCCTTGATGCACGGCGATAAGCTTTTGAAGGCCTGAAGCGACGTTGTGGTCGCCGTTGCGGTGCTTTTCCACGCGCCTCGTCAGGCGCCGGGATTGCTCCGTCGTGATGGCAGGCGGGGGTTTGCAGGTTGCGGTCGACGGGTTCGTTTCGGGGCGTCTGCCCCCATCGTTATGTCGCGAGTTGGGGGATGCGATCGAGGACGATGCGCAGGATGCGCTGGTCGGGGCACGATGTCGGCAGGTGCAGGCGGATTTGCGATTTCATCTCGACCACCCGCGCAGCGATTTTGATGAGGCGCAATCGCAGCGTGTCGAATTGGGCGACGGCAAAGCTCGAGCGCCTCGGCATCGCGGCCCGCAAGCCCCACATCAACCAGTAAGCACCGGCATGCAGGAATAGCCGGAACTGGTTGGCCGTCGCTCTGGTGCAGGATGTGCGGTCGGCGGCAAGATGCGTCTTCCACGACTTGATGTGGTTCTCGGCCGCGCCGCGCCGGCAGTAGACATCCTCGTAGAGCGCCTTGGCCTTCCCACCGGCAAGGTTGGTGACGACGAAGCGGATATCGCCACCTTGGGCGCCGACCTCGACCCGCGCGATGATGCGCTCGACGCGGCTCCAACTAGCGGCGCCGTCAACGAACTCCTTGAACCTGCGGACCTTGCCTGTCTTGGCCGACGCTTCGAAGCGCGCCGTCGTGCTGGCCTCCAGATCCGCGACATGCTTGCGCAGGGTCGTGGTGGGCGCGAGGCCAAAGATGAAGTCGACGTCGTTGGCGCGGCACCAGTCGATGACCTGCGGGTTGCAATAATGGCTATCGCCGCGGAGCAGGATTCGAATGTTCGGCCAGTTGATCCGGATCGCCCGCACCAGACGGCGCAGGTGGGGGCGGATCTCAGCCCCACTCGGCCGCTTGGCCGGTCGCAGGATCGCGCTGACGAACCGTCCCGCACCATCGAACACGACGATCGGCTGGAAGCCGTACTCGTCATGGTGGGCATTGAACAGGCGAAGCTGTTGGCCTCCGTGCACAGCGTCGAAGGTGTCGTCAATGTCGAGTACGATCCGCTTCGGCACCTGCCGGAACGAGGCGCAATAGAGATCGACCATCGCCCGTCCCATCGCGACCAGCTCCCGCACGCCGGGTAGGTTCTCCAGCCGGCACAGCGTCGATTGCGACGCCAGATCCCGACCCGACGGCAGCGCATCCTGGGCCATCTTGAAGACCGGATCGCGGCGCAGCCGGTTGGCGTCGTTGCCGTCCTCGTAGCCGGCGGCGATCATCTTCATGCGAAAGCCGATCATGTCCGCCAGGCTGTGGACGACCTGGTCCGGGCAGCGCGGATCGTCGATGCAACGCGCCAGACGCTCGGCCACCCGCAACCGCTTTTCCACCTCGGCCAAGGCCAGAACGCCGCTGTTGGACGACAGCATGCCGCCGTCGAAACGGGCGACGACGGACTTGCCGCCGACTGATGACAAACCGCTCAGCGGCAGCGCAAGATCGTTCATGGTGGGTGTGGTCTCCGGGAAATGGTTCGGATCGGCTTAAGCAACCAAATCCTACGTCATTTCAACGGCTTGCGCCACATCCACCAACCCCCATGAATTTGGTTAGGTTGATGCGGCGTGCCGCCGCCGTGAGGCCGCGCTCGCTCAGCAGCGCGTCGAGAACGACGAGAAGATTCAGATCGAGCCCTTTGAAACGCATGTCTTAGCTATCCATAGCGTGGATGCATTTGATTGAAACAAACGATTTTACCAATTTTCCGGAATGTCGCATGGACTTGGCAGGACCTCACGTGCGCCGATCACTGCCTCTATCGCGTGGCGAGTCCCTTGAGAAGAGCCCAAAAGAGGAAATCTGTCGCGTGCGGTGGAGATTGTACTGGGAATGAGAGGCAGCGCTCCGATCATGTTGAACTCTCCGACGAATGGCGGACCGGTACAATAGTTGATCGCAACTGGTCCGGAGCTATGAAACATCTCGATTACATATGAGGTGCCGAGTGAATACGCTGACAGCACCCACCGTCGCAGCGTTTAGCTGACGTTTGACGACGGTTCCTATCCATTTACACGCAGATTCATGATGTGCTGGCGCAAAAGCGAGAGGCCGGCGACTTTTCTTCGTCATCGGGCTGACGCCGCAGAAGCCGGAACTCGTCCGGTTCCTATGGGCATTGGGCTTGGTTCGGTCGCACAGGCTCTATGAGGGGCAATTTTGGCAACGCGACGCGACTCGGGTTTTGAACGACGCCGAAAACGCAAGCTGGAAAGGAACAAGATGGCAGATCAACTCGCCAACGAAATAATCGCCGTGATCAAGAAGCGCGCCGCGTCGCAGGGCGGCATAGCGCCTGCCACAGGCGGCGAGATAACGGCTGCCACGGGACTGACTTCGCTCGGTATCGATTCACTGGGATTGGCGGACGTTCTCTGGGACCTGGAGCAGGCCTACGGCATCGAGATCGAGATGAATACGGCCGAGGCATGGTCGGATCTCCAGAATGTTGGGGACATGGTGGAAGCCGTGCGCAGCTTGCTCGCTAAGGGGGTGTGAATGGACAGGCGCGTCGTGATTACTGGGATTGGCGGTATTTGCGGGCTTGGGACCAACGCCGCCGCCATTTGGACAGAGATGCGAGAAGGCCGCTCCGCCATCGGCCCAATCGTCAACTCCGAGCTCCATGAATTGAGGGTCAGGATCGGTGCCGAGATCAAGGCGCTGCCGGAGCATGACATCGACGGCAAGCAACTCATCTCCATGGACCGCTTCAGCCTGCTCGCTGTGCTTGCGGCGCGCGAAGCCATGCGTCAGGCCGGACTTTCCTCCAAAGAGGGAAATAGCTATCGCTTCGGTGCGACGGTGGGCGTTGGCGGCTGCGGGTGGGATGCGATCGAGCAAACCTACCGCGCCATCCTTCTGGGCGGTAAGCGTGCCGCTCTCTTGACTGTACCCAAGGCGATGCCGGGTGCCGCTGCCGGCCAGGTCAGCATGAGTCTCGGCCTGCGCGGGCCGGTCTTCGGCGTCACGTCCGCCTGTTCCTCGGCAAACCATGCGATTGCCTGCGCGGTGGACCAGATCAGGCTCGGCCGGGCCGACGTGATGCTTGCCGGCGGCAGCGAAGCGCCGCTCATATGGGGTGTGCTGAAGGCATGGGAAGCGATCCGCGTGCTTTCGCCCGATACTTGCCGGCCATTCTCGGCCGATCGCCAGGGCCTGTCGCTTGGTGAAGGCGCCGGCATGGCGGTGCTGGAAAGCTACGAGCATGCCCTGGCTCGGGGCGCCACCATCCTTGCCGAAATTGCCGGTGCCGGCCTTTCCGCCGATGCGTCCGACATCGTCGCGCCGACTGTCGAGGGGCCGGAGGCAGCAATGCGGGCCTGCCTTGCCGATGCCAGGCTGGACGCCGAGGATGTCGACTATCTCAACGCGCACGGCACCGGCACCAAGGCCAACGACCAGATCGAGACGGCGGCGATCAAGCGCGTCTTCGGTCAGCACGCCTTCTCAATGTCCATTTCTTCTACCAAGTCCATGCACGCGCATTGCCTCGGCGCGTCCGGCGCGCTCGAGTTGATCGCCTGCGTGATGGCTATCCGCGAGAGCGTCGTGCCGCCGACTGCCAATTATCGTGAGCTGGACCCCGATTGCGATCTCGACGTCACGCCCAATGTGGCACGCGAGCGCAAGGTGCGCGTGGCACTGAGCAACTCCTTCGCCTTTGGCGGCACGAACGCGGTTCTGGCGTTCAGGCAGGTGTAGAAGCCATGAGAGATGCCTCCGGCAACATTATCTCTCGCATCCAGATGCTTGCCGGATAACTATTGTGAAGGGCGGGTCATTGACCGCCTCGGCGAATGCGGGAAGTGGCAGCGGAAGCTCGACGATCCGGGGGTATCGTCTTTGCGAAATTCTTAACTGTTGAAGCGGCTTGGACGTACCGCCGCCCCGTAAAAGGTAAGCGAGGCCCTGCGGGCTCGGCTTGAGGGTCTGAAGCTGTACACGACAATGTCTGGAAGCCGCAGGGTCGGCTCTGCGCCCGTTATAGTCGCCTGAGTGCTGCCGGCCCGGCCGCGCCGCGGGCGCCGTCAACGAACTCCTTGAACCTGCGGACCTTGCCTGTCTTGGCCGACGCTTCGAAGCGCGCCGTCGTGCTGGCCTCCAGATCCGCGACATGCTTGCGCAGGGTCGTGGTGGGCGCGAGGCCAAAGATGAAGTCGACGTCGTTGGCGCGGCACCAGTCGATGACCTGCGGGTTGCAATAATGGCTATCGCCGCGGAGCAGGATTCGAATGTTCGGCCAGTTGATCCGGATCGCCCGCACCAGACGGCGCAGGTGGGGGCGGATCTCAGCCCCACTCGGCCGCTTGGCCGGTCGCAGGATCGCGCTGACGAACCGTCCCGCACCATCGAACACGACGATCGGCTGGAAGCCGTACTCGTCATGGTGGGCATTGAACAGGCGAAGCTGTTGGCCTCCGTGCACAGCGTCGAAGGTGTCGTCAATGTCGAGTACGATCCGCTTCGGCACCTGCCGGAACGAGGCGCAATAGAGATCGACCATCGCCCGTCCCATCGCGACCAGCTCCCGCACGCCGGGTAGGTTCTCCAGCCGGCACAGCGTCGATTGCGACGCCAGATCCCGACCCGACGGCAGCGCATCCTGGGCCATCTTGAAGACCGGATCGCGGCGCAGCCGGTTGGCGTCGTTGCCGTCCTCGTAGCCGGCGGCGATCATCTTCATGCGAAAGCCGATCATGTCCGCCAGGCTGTGGACGACCTGGTCCGGGCAGCGCGGATCGTCGATGCAACGCGCCAGACGCTCGGCCACCCGCAACCGCTTTTCCACCTCGGCCAAGGCCAGAACGCCGCTGTTGGACGACAGCATGCCGCCGTCGAAACGGGCGACGACGGACTTGCCGCCGACTGATGACAAACCGCTCAGCGGCAGCGCAAGATCGTTCATGGTGGGTGTGGTCTCCGGGAAATGGTTCGGATCGGCTTAAGCAACCAAATCCTACGTCATTTCAACGATCAGATCCCGAGCAGCCAGCCAGTATTCGACCGTCGCTGGCGCCTCCGCCCACTGAGGCCTTGTGCTTCCTCCAGCGAGTCAAGCCGATCACCATGCGTGTCGCCAGTTCTGGTGCTCACCCACGTGCCATTTGCGATCTTGTGTCGGTGAGAGCACCGCAAGCACCTCCCCTGCTAGAGGGCAAGGCGGCTTGCGTCGCCCGTGTTGTTACTATTCTTCGCTGGGGTCGGAGTTTTTTCCTTGGCTTCGGAATCGGGACATTCGGCTTTGCAAAAAAATAGGCCATCGTGGTCGATCGTCACGCCCCCGAGTTCGGCGGCACGATGGGACGACAACGGCAGCGCAAGCTCCATTTGCGCGAGGGGCTCGTCCCTTCAAATACTTGATGCATTTGCGCTTTGCGTACCTCCGTGCATGTTGCTCGATGCCAGGCGGAGACCTCTGTCTAAACGATCGCGCATCGATGCAACGCCCACGCGTGGATCGCCATCATCGCGGCGATCGCTTTGCCGCGATCGCCGCAGCCGTTTTCGAGCACGACAATCATGCCGGCGCTGTCGGCAGCGATGCGCATGCAAAAATTCACAGATGCATTCTGGCCAAATGCTAGCTGCCCAGCAAATGTCCGGCATTTCGCAAGGCCCCTAGGAAGAGACTGGCATGGCCGTTGGCATCGATCTTGGCCTGCATCGACAGGGGCATGCTGTGCCAGTTCTCCAAGGGCGCAATGAAATGTGAGAACGTACCGTTGACGATGCAATGGTGGGTAACAAGGCCCTGTCTGTCCAACGCCAGCACGCCGATCTGGTCGCCCTGATATCGGATGGCTGCGACCCGCTGGACCCCCGCATCACCGTCGACCCGCACGTCGAAAAGCAGGATGCCGCGGCTCCTGGTGGCTACCTCGGCGGCCTTTTCAGCGAAGCTTAAGGAGAGCGAGCGGACGCTTTCGACCGCCAGCTGTAAAACCATCAAATCCAGTTCATCCACTGCCATAAGGTACCTGCGCGCAACACATGGGTGATAGCAATCGACCACACCGCTTGTTCACAGATGTCGGCTCACGACCGATCATTCAGGTTGTTGCCGGACGTCCATTGACCGAGGGAGTGCTCCGGTTCGAACCGATCCTGAAGCGGAATGCGCTGGATCTACGGAACCCGAGGAGCAGGCCGGCCAAAGTTGCCGCGACAATTGATGTCGTGATCATTCCAGACATCTGCATCGGCGTCGCTGAACATCCCACTGGTAAGTCCGTTGTTTGCGGCAAGCCCATCCTTGGGCCGTCTAGTACCTGAAACCCTCGCGGTGGCGTCCCTCGAAGCTCGGGACCGCCGGGCGCTTGATCGTCGAGAACTTTGTTTACGAAGGTCCGGACCTCCTGCAGAGCTTATTCTGGTGCGCTCGCCTTTGAGCATTCCGCTGAAGCGTGACGTTTCGCTAGTCAGTGTTCCTTGCAGGCTCACCGCGAGGGCGCCTTGCACACAGCTGCACGTCAGCGCATGAAACTCGTCCCCCGTTCACTTCACAAAATGGATTTCCTGAAGTACTGGGAGCGCAGAGAAATCTCCGGTCGCAGCCTACCCGGTTAAAACAAGGACCCAAAAATGAAGACTCTCGTCGTCTGCTCCGGCGGATTGGACTCCGTTACCCTTGCTCACAAGGTGGCAGCGGAGCACGAACTCGCCGGCCTCCTATCTTTCGATTACGGCCAACGGCATAGGAAGGAATTGGGCTTCGCCGCCCTTTGCGCGGAGCGACTGAGCGTCCCGCACCGCATCATCGACATCCACGAGATCGGCGGCGGCCTTTCCGGCTCCGCGCTGACCGATAATGTGGACGTGCCCGACGGGCACTACGCCGAAGACACGATGAAGGTGACGGTGGTGCCGAACCGGAACGCCATCATGTTGGCCATTGCCTTCGGCTTCGCCGCAGCGCACGGCGCTGAGGCGGTGGCGACGGCCGTGCATGGTGGGGATCATTTCATTTATCCCGACTGCCGTCCGGCCTTCATCGACGCTTTCCAGATGATGCAGGACCACGCGCTCGACGGCTACGCGGAGATTCGCATTTATGCACCCTATGTGAATCTCACGAA
This sequence comes from Mesorhizobium sp. M1423, assembly GCF_040317575.1. NCBI lineage: Bacteria > Pseudomonadati > Pseudomonadota > Alphaproteobacteria > Hyphomicrobiales > Phyllobacteriaceae > Mesorhizobium > Mesorhizobium sp. M1423. Next base: position 18,857 of record NZ_JAMYKU010000019.1, on the reverse strand, counting down.
GGCGGACATTGTTAGGAATGGAGCAGCATACGGCACGCCGTTGCGCAGACCTGGTCCTGCTACAAGGGCGCCGAGCGTCACTGCGGGAGGTGCGGGACCTGCGTCGAGCGGCGCGAGGCGTTTCATCTCTCTGGGCAGCCGGACCCCACCGACTACGAGGACTCCGACTTCTGGCTCGATGCGCTGCGCAGGAGGACCGCGTAATGTTCCGCATCACCAAGGAATTCCACTTCTCAGCCTCGCATCAGCTCACCTCGTTGCCACCCGATCACCAATGCGCGCGCCTGCACGGGCATAACTACATCGTTGAAGTGGAGCTTTCAGCGAATGGACTGAACGACAACGGCTTCGTGCGCGACTATCACGATTTGGCGCCATTCAAACGCTACATCGACGAGAGCTTCGACCATCGACATCTCAACGACGTGCTGGGACATGAGCAAGTCACGGCGGAATATCTGGCCAGACATTTTTATGAATGGTGCAAGGCACGCCTGCGCGAAACCTCGGCCGTGCGGGTGAGCGAAACACCGAAAACCTGGGCGGAATACCGGCCATGACCGATACGCATCCCGCAATCCGCGTGAGTGAGATTTTCGGGCCGACGATCCAGGGCGAGGGCGTGCTCATCGGTTTGCCGACGGTCTTCGTCAGAACCGGCGGGTGTGACTATCGCTGTTCCTGGTGCGACAGCCTGCATGCGGTGGACAATCAATTCCGCCATGAATGGGAGATGATGTCCATTGGCGCGGTGTGGCAAAACGTGCTTGCGCTTTCCGGTGGCCGCCCGCTGATGGTGTCGCTGTCAGGCGGCAATCCGGCCATCCAGCCGCTCGGCGCGCTCATCGAGCGAGGCCATGGTGAAGGTTACCGTTTTGCGCTGGAAACCCAAGGTTCGGTGGCCAGGGACTGGTTTGCCGACCTTGACGTGCTAGTCCTCAGCCCAAAGCCGCCGTCAAGCCAAATGACGACCGATTGGGCCGCTTTCGAGGCGTGCCTCCAGGCGGCACAAGGCAGGCCGCAAGTCGTGCTCAAGCTCATTGTTTTCGACGAAAGGGACTACGCCTACGCGAAAGACGCCGCTGCGAGATTTCCGCGACTTCCGATCTATCTGCAACCCGGCAATCACACGCCGCCACGCCCCGCAAATGAAGACGCGCCTGTCGACCTTGACGGAATATTGAAGCGCATGGAGTGGCTGGTTGATAGCGTGACCCGCGACAGGTGGTTCGAAGCCCGCGTGCTGCCGCAGCTGCACGTTATGCTCTGGGGTAACAAGAGAGCCGTCTAGCCTAGGCCCGTTTTTCACTGAAACTGCGCCGGCGGATATTCGGGTGGACGGGTTGTCCCAAGCTTTACGGCGCTGCCGGGATGCTTGCGGACTTCTGCCACCGGCACCAAGAGCGTGGCCAGCCGCTTACGACTCGGATTGTTGCCGAGGCTCGGTTTCGACGGGCGTCGGCCTGGCGCGAACCAATCAAAGGTTAGTGCGAGCCACGGGTGGATAGTATGGTGGTGCGATTCGGCGGCGCCTGCTGCAGCTGGCACGGTCCTTGCGGTTTCTTGTTGCAAGGCCGAAGGGAGCTGTCGGCCGACAACCATGATCTGGCCAGGACGATTGTCGACTGCTTCCGATACAGAAAAGAGGCCGGACTCGACGTGGCGCTTCAGGGACTGCGAAATGGAATACGGCGCCGGAAGGCACGACCGGACGATATCGTCGCTATGCCAAGACGCGTCTGGTCCGCTCCGAATCCTGTCTCGACACGACGGTCGCCGATCAACAGTGAAAAATGTAGCGCAATCGGTCCACGATCGACTGAGAACCATGACCGTTCCTCTGCGGTGCTCAGACTGCCGCTGAGTGCCTGGCCGTTCCACTTTCGAAATATTTGTCGAACTTTGCCGCGATGCTCCTGACAAAGGGCCGGCTTTCCGCAGGCACGACGAAGCGGTCACCATCAAGTTCAAGCAACCGCGCAGGATCTTGGAGGGCCGTGGAACTCGCCTTGAGGAGAAGTCTTTGGCCGGCTTCGCCAAAGCGCTCCACCAGCTCAATCGCCGAGAAGGCGAAGTCACACATCAATCGCTCGATGATCCAGCCGCGAACACGGTCGTCGTCGGAAAGCGCGATACCCCGAACAGCGGCCAGCCCGCCATCAGCAACCATGCGTCCATACTCGGCGGTCGAAGGCATATTCTGTGCATAGCCCTGGCGAAACTGGCTGATGGACGATGGGCCGAGGCCGATCAAGGTCTCGCAGCGGTCCTCGGTATAGCCTTGGAAGTTCCGGTGCAGTGTTCCGGCGCGGGCGGCAAGCGCCAGGGCATCGCCCGGTTTGGCGAAATGGTCGAGGCCGATTGCTTCGTATCCCTGGTCCACGATCGCCCGCGCCGCCAATTGCGATTGGGCAAACCGCTCCGCCGGACCCGGCAACCAGGCCTCGTCGATCATCGTCTGATGTTTCTTGAACCACGGCACATGGGCGTAGCCAAAAAGCGCGATCCGATCCGGTTCCAGGGTCAGTGCCTGTGCAACCGTGGAGGCGACGCTCTCCCTGGTCTGATGCGGCAGGCCGTAGAGCAGATCGAGATTGACGGATTCGACGCCGCGCGAACGAACGCCATCAACAACCGTCTTGGTCTGCAGAAAGCTCTGCTCGCGGTTGATCGCTTTCTGCACCTTCGGGTCGAAATCCTGGACGCCGAGGCTCGCCCTTGTCATGCCGATTTCGGCAAGTGCATCGAGGCGGGCATCGTCCATATCGTTGGGTTCGATCTCGACGCTGATCTTTGCACCGGGGAGAAACGTGAAGCTGTTGCGCAGGACGGTTCCCAGCGCCACCAGATCCTCCGGTTTGAGCATCGTTGGCGAACCGCCGCCGAAATGGACGGCACGCACGCGGCCCTTGCCTGCGACAAGACTGGAGACGGTTGCGATCTCGGCATGCAGTGAGCGCAGATATGTGGTCACTGGTTCGTAGTGGCGTGTCTGCTTGGTATGGCAAGCGCAGAACCAGCAAAGCTTGTCGCAATACGGGATGTGCAGATAGAGCGAGATCTCATCGCCATCGTTGAGCGCCTGCAGCCAGCCACGACAAATTGCAGCATCAATGCCGGTATGAAAATGCGGCGCTGTCGGATAACTGGTATAGCGCGGGACGTTCTCGCCAAGTCTGGCAGCTAGCTGCAGTCGCATGTCGTGGTCCACCGTGTTTGCGTCGCCGGAACTGTGGACGCTTGGATGAGCCTAAGCCCTGATTTCGATCAACGTTCAGCACGGACAAACTGCCGCAAGGATTTTTCTACCGTCGATTGCTATCCTGCCCGCACTGGACCGGTAGAGCGATCGAATGACATTACGGCAGGACATTCACAGTTCCGGCATTCCCGTTCTTTGCCTGTCTTGCGAGGCACGGCACCGCGGTGTCTGTGGTGCGCTCGAACCAGACCATTTGGCTCAGCTCGCCAAGACGTCGTCGCGGCACAATATCGAGCCGGGGGTCGAACTGATCGGCGACGCCGAGGCGGTCGACTGTTATTCAAACGTGCTTTCAGGCGTGGTGAAGCTCACGAAGAGCCTTTCGGACGGCCGCCAGCAGATCGTCGGTCTCCAGTTCGCGCCGGATTTTCTGGGACGGCCCTTCAAGATGAAAAGCGCGATCAATGCGGAAGCGGCAACAGCTGTCTCGCTATGCTCGTTTCCGAGAGCGGCCATCGAACGGTTGATGAATGAATCACCGGAATTTGTGCATCGCCTGTTCAAGCAGGCGCTGAACGAACTCGACGAGGCACGCGAATGGATGGTGACTCTGGGGCGCAAGACCGCACCGGAGAAGGTGGCGAGCTTTCTCCTCATGATCGCCCGGAACATCGGTTCCAGTGTTGACCCGGCGGCCAGGTCGGCGTGCTTCGAGCTGCCGATGACGCGTGCCGACATCTCTGATTTCCTTGGAATTACAAACGAGACCGTGAGCCGTCAGCTGACCAGCCTGAGAATGGACGGCGTGATTCGGATCGAGAACAACCGCCGTATCACCGTGGACAGCATGAGCCGGCTGGAACGGCGCTGCGGCGGCCGAGGCGCAACCGCCGTTTGAATGACACCGAAGCTGCATGGCCTACGTCACTTACTTCGTTCGGGGCAGGGCATGCTCGCGTTGGGCGTTAGAAGAAGTCGCATAGCGACAGCCCGCTCTCGATCCGATCGCATGAGCCAGGTGCGTTTCGGCCAACTCGTCGGCGAAGCATCCATCCTCGACGTGCTCGACGTGCAACCGGCTGTTCCAGGCAGGATCGCACTCGGCCGAAGTCAATACGCCTCATACGCAGGGGAAAATCGCCGTCTCCCCGAACCATGTATGTCACGAAGTTAGCGCAACGCTGGCGCTGGCTGTCCCAAGGCATTGAAACGATCGACGTTCGGCAAGGCATCGGCCTACTTTCCAGCGTCACAGAAGGCGCGCTTCCCACACGCCCGCGATCGCCTCCAAACCCGGCCCGACCTGGGACGCCGGGCCTGTCCATAAGCGTGGCGGCCGGTGCCGCGCTTCCACATTCGATCTCCACAGTCTGATCGCACCGAACTCGATCCTGCTCGAAGCAAAATCGTGCGGCTCTGACATGGATCAGGGCGAGCAGGCCACGGCTGCGCAATAAGGCACTGCGGTTTGGCGCCCGCCGGAATCGGAAATCGGGGCTTGCGATGAAATTCGGCACAGAGATCGTCCTTCTAAGCCTGTTTGCGTTTGCGGCCCTGGTGGCTGCCGGCTTCGGCGTAGATGAACCTTTTCGGCGGCATATGTGGGTTTTGTTCTTCGCCGTGGCTGGCTTCACGGCGATTCTGTTGCGCAACACGGAGTTCAAGCCGGCAGTTCCGATCGACCCCGCCGCTTACATGGATGGGCCGATCCGCTACGGTGCCATCGCCACCGTATTCTGGGGCGTCGTCGGCATGCTGGTCGGCGTGGTCATCGCCCTGCAGCTCGCCTACCCGGATCTCAACATCCAGCCCTGGTTCAATTTCGGCCGTTTACGGCCATTGCATACGTCGGGCGTCGTCTTCGCCTTCGGCGGCAATGCGCTGCTCTGCACGTCGCTGTATGTCGTCCAGCGCACCTGCCGCGCTCGGCTGTTCGGCGGCGATCTCGGCTGGTTCGTGTTCTGGGGCTACCAGCTCTTCATCGTCATGGCGGCGACCGGCTACCTGCTCGGCATAACCGAGAGCCGCGAATACGCCGAGCCCGAATGGTATGTGGACCTGTGGCTGACCATTGTCTGGGTCGCCTATCTCATCCTGTTCCTCGGCACGATCCTAAAGCGCAAGGAACCGCACATCTATGTCGCCAACTGGTTCTACCTTGCCTTCATCGTGACCATCGCAATGCTGCATGTGATCAACAACCTGTCGATGCCGGTCTCCTTCCTGGGCTCCAAGAGCTATTCAGCCTTCTCCGGCGTACAGGACGCCCTGACGCAATGGTGGTACGGCCACAATGCCGTCGGCTTCTTCCTCACCGCCGGCTTCCTCGGCATGATGTATTATTTCGTTCCCAAGCAGGCCAACCGACCCGTCTATTCCTACCGGCTGTCGATCATCCACTTCTGGGCTTTGATCTTTCTCTACATCTGGGCCGGTCCGCACCACCTCCACTACACCGCCCTGCCGGACTGGGCCCAGACGCTCGGCATGGTGTTCTCCATCATGCTCTGGATGCCGTCATGGGGTGGCATGATAAACGGCCTGATGACGCTCTCGGGCGCCTGGGACAAGCTGCGCACCGACCCGATCATCCGCATGATGGTCATGGCCATCGCCTTCTACGGCATGTCGACCTTCGAAGGCCCGATGATGTCAATCAAGGCCGTCAACTCGCTCTCGCACTACACCGACTGGACCATCGGTCACGTCCATTCGGGCGCGCTCGGATGGGTCGGCATGATCTCGTTCGGCGCGATCTATTTCATGGTCCCGAAGTTATGGAACCGCGACCGGCTTTATTCGCTGCGGCTCGTCAACTGGCACTTCTGGCTGGCGACGCTTGGGATCGTCGTTTACGCCGCGGTGATGTGGGTCTCCGGCGTCATGCAGGGCCTTATGTGGCGCGAATACAACGAGCAGGGCTTCCTGGTCTACTCCTTCGCCGAAACCGTCGCAGCCATGCATCCCTACTACATCATGCGTGCCATCGGCGGCGCGATGTATCTGTCGGGCGCCCTCATCATGGCCTGGAACATCGCCATGACCATCCTCGGCTACCGGCGCGAGGAGGATCCGATGCCGCGCTCCATCCCCGCCCTCCAGCCTGTGCGATCAGGAGCCAGAAAATGGGCTTGATGGACAGACACGCGGTCATCGAGAAGAACGCCACACTGCTTCTCCTCGGGTCCCTGCTGGTCGTAACGGTCGGCGGCATCGTCGAGATCGCACCGCTCTTCTATCTCGACAACACCATCGAGAAGGTCGAAGGCATGCGGCCCTATTCGCCGCTCGAGCTCGCCGGGCGCAACATCTATGTGCGCGAGGGCTGCTACCTCTGCCACAGCCAGATGATCAGGCCATTCCGCGACGAAGTCGAGCGCTACGGCCACTATAGCCTGGCGGCCGAGTCGATGTACGACCACCCGTTCCAGTGGGGCTCGAAGCGCACGGGGCCGGATCTCGCCCGGGTCGGCGACCGCTACTCCAACGCATGGCATGTCCAGCATCTCACCGAACCACGCTCCGTGGTGCCGGAATCGATCATGCCGAGCTACGCGTTTCTGAAGGACATGCCAATCGAGGTGAAGAATTTCTCGACGCATCTGATCGCCAACAGCCGTGTCGGTGTGCCCTATTCAGACGACATGATCGCTCATGCCAATGCCGATCTCATGGCGCAGGCCGATGCGAATGCCGACACATCGGGCCTGGAGAGACGCTATCCGAAAGCCAAGGTTGGGGACTTCGACGGCGATCCGCAGCAGGTCACCGAAATGGATGCGCTGGTCGCCTATCTCCAGATGCTCGGCACGCTGGTCGATTTCAGGACTTATGACGAAGCCGCCGGCTACCGCTGAGGAGAATGGCGATGACCTACAATTTCATGCGGGAGTTTGCCGACAGCTGGGGCCTGCTTGCCATGGCGCTTTTCTTCGTCGGATGCGTTGCCTTTGCACTTCGCCCCGGCAGCCGCAGGCAAGCCGAGAGAGCCGCTCACATTCCTCTCAAGGACGACTGATCATGGGCAGCGAGCATATCGACGAGGTTTCGGGTATCTCGACGACCGGCCATGAGTGGGACGGCATCAAGGAACTCAACAACCCGCTTCCGCGCTGGTGGGTCATCACCTTCTACATCACCATTGCCTGGGCGATCGGCTACACCGTCGTCTATCCGGCATGGCCGATGCTGACTTCCGCGACCAGGGGTGTGCTGGGGTATTCGAGCCGCAGAGACGTCAAGAATGAACTGGCGGCGGCCGAAGTGGCCAAGGGTAAATTTGTCGCTGCCATTCAGGCGAAGACCGTCTCCGAGATTACTGCCGACGATACGCTACGCGAATTCGCCGTCGCCGCAGGTGGCGCCGCGTTCAAGGTCAATTGCGTGCAGTGCCATGGCTCGGGCGCTCAAGGGTCCAAGGGTTTTCCCAACCTAAACGACGACGATTGGCTGTGGGGTGGCAACGCCGAACAGATCCAGCAAACGATTGCGCACGGCATCCGCTTCGCATCAGACCCGGATACGCGCCTGTCGGAAATGCCTGCTTTTGGTGACATCATCACGACGGATCAGATCAAGCAGGTCGGCGCCTATGTCGCAAGCCTCTCCGATCCTGTTCAGGACACAAGCCAGATCGAACTCGGCGCCAATGTTTTCGCCGAGAATTGTGCGGCCTGTCATGGCGAGAATGCAAAGGGCAACAGGGAGCTCGGCGCACCCGACCTGACCGACGCGATCTGGCTTTACGGGTCTGGCGAAACAGCCATCGCCGCGCAGGTCCGCGCGCCGAAGCACGGCGTCATGCCGGCCTGGATCGGGCGTCTCGGCGAGATCAAGGCCAAGGAACTCGCGGTCTATATCCATTCGCTTGGTGGCGGAGAATAGGTACGCAAGCCTATTCTCGTCCTCCCCCCACCGCCAAGCGACGAGGCCCGGCGCGAGCCGGGCCTCGGCATCATCCAGAAACCGATGGGTTGGGCTTCCGGCAAAATCGTCGCTGGTGACTGGAGCTTCTCGTGCTCGATAACACGCAAATAGAACGGCTCGAAGCCGATGCGGTCAACTCCGCCAAGACCCGTCAGCCGCTCTATGCCGCACGCAAGAAGATCTTCCCGAACCGGGCCTCTGGCAGTTTCCGCCGCTTCAAGTGGTCGGTGATGGCAATCACGCTGGGGATCTACTACCTGACGCCCTGGCTGCGGTGGGATCGCGGGCCATTTGCCCCGGACCAGGCCGTGCTGGTCGATCTTGCCAACCGCCGCTTCTACTTCTTCTTCATCGAGATATGGCCGCAGGAATTCTACTACGTCGCCGGCCTGCTGGTCATGGCCGGTATCGGCCTTTTCCTGATCACATCCACCGTCGGCCGGGCCTGGTGCGGCTATACGTGCCCGCAGACCGTGTGGGTCGATCTGTTTCTGGTCGTCGAGCGAGCCATCGAGGGCGACCGCAACGCGCGCGTCAAGCTCGATGCCGGTCCCTGGACTGCGCGCAAACTCGTGGTGCGAACATCGAAACACGCCATTTGGCTGGTCATAGGGGTGCTGACCGGCGGCGCCTGGATCTTCTATTTCGCCGATGCGCCGACGCTGCTTGGGGAACTCTTCACCGGCACCGCCGCCCCCGTTGCCTACATCACCGTGCCCGTGCTGACGGCGACGACCTATACGTTCGGCGGGCTGATGCGCGAGCAGGTCTGCACCTACATGTGCCCATGGCCGCGCATCCAGGCGGCCATGCTCGACGAGAATTCCCTCACCGTCACCTATAATGACTGGCGCGGCGAACCGCGCTCGCGTCACGCCAAGAGGGTCCTTGCCGCCGGGCAGCCCGTCGGCGACTGCGTCGACTGCAATGCCTGTGTCGCGGTGTGCCCGATGGGGATAGACATTCGTGATGGCCAGCAGCTTGAATGCATCACCTGCGCGCTCTGCATCGATACCTGTGACGGTATCATGGACAAGCTCGGCAGGGAGCGCGGACTGATTTCCTATGCGACGCTGGCCGACTACAACGCCAACATGATGCTGGCGACCCCGGGCGGCTCCGGTTCAGTCAACCCGTCACTGGTCAGGAGCGCTGACGGCCTGTTCTCCGACAAGGTGGCCCGTTTCCATATCCGCAAGATCTTTCGCCCGCGCACCTTCATCTACATGGGCGCCTGGTCGGCAGTCGGTCTCGCGCTGCTCTATTCGCTGCTGACCCGCGAACGGCTCGAATTGAATGTCCTGCACGATCGCAACCCGCAGTTCGTGACGCTGTCCGACGGTTCGATCCGCAACGGCTACATCGTCAAGCTGCTCAACATGATCCCCGAACCAAGAACGATCATTGTCACGATGCAGGGCCTGCATGGAGCCGAAATGAGCGTTGTCGGCATCGACCTGCCGGCGGATCGCTCCTTCGCCATCCCGGTCGAACCCGACCGGCTGAAGATGCTCAAGGTTTTCGTGCGTCAGCCGGCAGATCAGGTTCGGGGTGCAGCGCAAAGCTTCAAGTTCCGGGTCGAAAACAAGGCAACGTTCGAGTCGGACGAATACACGGCCACTTTCAACGCACCGGAGATCGCCAGATGAGCGACACCTCGCGACAATCCCGCGAATTCACCGGCAGGCATATGCTGTTCACCATCCTTGGCTTCTTCGGCGTGGTCATAGCGGTCAATCTGACCATGGCGACGCTCGCCAACACGAGCTGGACCGGCCTTGTCGTCGAAAACACCTATGTGGCGAGCCAGCAATTCAACAAAAAGGCCGAGCAAGGGCGAGCTCAGGCAGCCCTCGGCTGGACTGGCAAACTGACCATCGCAGGCGGTGAGGTCCGCTATGGCGTCACCGACGCCGCCGGCAAGGCGGTTCCCTTGCATGGCGTCAAAGTGCTGTTTCGCCATCCCGCCTACGAGAAAGAAGATGAGTCCATCACGCTCGCCGCCGCCTCGGGCCAGGAGTTTGTACTGCAGCACATCCCAAGGGACGGTGTGTGGATCGTCGACATCGACGCCGATGCCGGTCTGGCAAGACCTTTCCGCGACGTGCGCAGGATCATGATCTCCGATGGAGCGCTGCAATGAGCTGCTGCGCGCCAGGCGCCGAAATGGCGCTGGACCTGGACAAGGTCGCACTCGTCCGGCCTTCTAGCCAGGAAATCAGACTGGCGAGCCGCTCGATTGGCGAAAATCTTCGCCAGACCGACCTCTCGGTGCCGGCCGTGCATTGTGCCGCCTGCATCCAGACGATCGAGACGGCGATCGGCAAGCTGGATCGGGTCGAAGGCGCTCGTGTCAATCTTTCGACGAAACGTGTTTCGGTCCGGTGGCGCGGCGACGAGGTTCCGCCATTCGTCGCCACACTTGGACGGCTGGGCTATGGCGCGCACCTGTTCGATCCCGAGGCTGACGGGAAGGACAAGGCGCTCTCGGAACTGATCCGCGCCGTCGCGGTCGCCGGCTTTGCGGCGGGCAACATCATGCTGCTATCAATCTCCGTCTGGTCCGGCGCGCAAGGCGCGACCCGCGACCTGTTCCATTGGGTCTCGGCCTTGATTGCCATTCCTGCGCTCGCTTTCGCCGGCGGCATCTATTTTCGCTCGGCCTGGAATGCGCTGCGCCACAGCCGCATGAACATGGACGTGCCGATCGCGGTCGGGGTATCGCTCGCTTACGCCATGAGCCTCTACGAGACGATCAACCATGGCGACCATGCTTATTTCGACGCGTCGGTGTCGCTGCTGTTCTTTCTGCTGATCGGCCGCACGCTGGATCACGTGATGCGGGAACGGGCTCGGACGGCCGTAAACGGACTGGCTCGGCTGGCGGCGCGCGGCGCCATGGTGCTGCGCGAGGATGGTTCGCGCGACTACTTGCCGGTTGGCGAGATCGAATCAGGAATGGAGCTCTTGATCGCGGCCGGCGAGAGGATGCCCATCGACGGCAGGATCATTGGCGGGGCGTCGGATCTCGACTGTTCCCTGGTTTCCGGCGAAAGCACGCCCAGAACGGTGGGCCCGGGGGCGCAGGTCCAGGCCGGTACACTCAATCTCACCGGTCCGCTGACCATCGAGGCGACGGCCGCCGCGAAGGATTCCTTCCTGGCCGAAATGGTTCGGCTGATGGAAGCGGCAGAGGGCGGCCGCGCCCGCCATCGCAGGATCGCCGATCGCGTCTCCGCGCTCTACGCCCCCGTGGTCCACCTCACCGCCCTTGTGACGTTCCTCGGCTGGATGGCGGCGACCGGCGACTGGCACCGGGCAATAACAATCGCGATCGCCGTTTTGATCATTACATGCCCGTGCGCGCTCGGTCTCGCCGTGCCGATCGTGCAGGTGGTCGCTGCGCGGCGGCTGTTTGAAAGCGGCGTCATGGTCAGGGACGGCTCCGCCATGGAGCGCCTGGCCGGGATCGACACGGCATTGTTCGACAAAACCGGCACGATTACGCTCGGACTGCCCAGGCTGATCAATGCGCCGTCCATCGATCCGACGATGCTCGCCATGGCGGCCGAGATGGCAGCGCATTCCCGCCATCCCTTTTCGAAGGCAATCGCTGGCAATGCAGCCTTTGCCGGCCAGCCGAAACTCGCGTCCGTCAGCGAGCATCCGGGCTTCGGCATCGAAGCCATCGCCGAGGGCAGTACCTGGCGGCTGGGTCGCCGCGGATGGCGTGAGTGGAAAGCTCGGACCGGCGGCGAAGGCAAACAAGGCTATGGCGGAACCGTTCTGACGAAGGACGGGGTCATTGTCGCGACTTTCGATTTCGAGGATGAGCTGCGTGCCGATGCCAAGGCGGCCATCGAGCAACTGAACGGCGCCGGCGTGTCGGTGGAGATGCTGTCGGGCGACACAGAAGCTGCCTGCGGCGAAGTCGCGGAAGCACTGGGCGTCGAGCGCTTCGTTCCCGCGTTGCTTCCCTCCGGGAAGGTCGAACACATCGAAGCATTGACGCGAACTGGCCACAAGGTGCTGATGGTCGGCGATGGGCTCAACGACACGCCTGCATTGGGCGCCGCACACGTTTCGATCGCTCCGGCCACGGCGGCGGATATCGGTCGCAACGCCGCGGATTTCGTGTTCCTGCGTAAAAGTCTTCTGGCGGTCCCACTTGCTTTAGACATTTCGCGGAAGGCCGGACGGCTGATCCGGCAGAACATCGCCATCGCGATCGTTTACAATGGCATCGCCGTGCCGGTCGCCATTCTGGGGCACGTTACGCCACTGATCGCGGCGGTCGCGATGTCCGCCTCGTCCCTCCTGGTCATCGGCAATGCGCTACGCTTGCAAGGTTTCGTGTCAAATGCATCGGTGCAAGATGCCCGACATGACAGGCACTCCGACATTGGCGCACTGGCACAATCCTCATGACGACGCTCGCCTACCTCATACCTGTGGCCCTGTTCCTCGGAGCGCTTGGGCTGGCCGGGTTCCTGTGGGCCTTGAGGAGCGGCCAATATGAAGATCTCGATGGCGCCGCCGAGCGGATCCTGATCGACCGCGACGAGCCACGCAGCTGACCCAGCCTGCCCTGCGACGACTCGCTCGAATATTTTCCGCGGTTGCTTCGCGTCATGCCGATTTCGGCGCGCGACGGGTGCGAACGGATCAGCCAGAATACGTTGCCGAACTTTCGGCCAGGAAAGGGCCGCACCGAACGGGAGGCCGGCCATTCCATGATGACCTGACCAGACCATGGCGTGGCGATCGACCAGTCGACCGTGAACCCGCCGTTGCCGCGTTTATCGAGCCTGGTTGATCCACATCAGGGTTATCTCTTCATAGGCATGGTTTATTGAGCATTTTTGAACGGAGAACGGATGTCTAACGGACGGTTAGGTCGCGTGGAGACGCTTGGGGAGATGAGCCGCAAACCGTGGATCGATTGCGATGCGTTCCAGTGCCCTTCGTCGCAGATAGCCGACGCAATGGCCGCACGCTGATGGCCGGCTCTGTCGATAGATTCGACGTTATTGTCGTCGGAGCCGGGCCGGTCGGACTTTCCTTCGCCGCATCGCTTGCCCAGAGCCGACTCAAGGTGGCAGTGGTTGAACGGCAGTCGCTCGAAAGCCTGGCGAATCCGGCTTTCGACGGTCGCGAGATCGCGCTGACCCACGCATCGGTTGGAATCCTTCGCGAGCTCGGCGCCTGGGATGCCATCCCCGCTTCGGACAAATCACCGCTACAAGGCGCGCGCGTGCTCAACGGATCGAGCCCTTTCGCCCTGAGCTTCGATTCTCCCAGCGGATCTGGGGAACCACTCGGAATTCTGGTCCCAAATTGTCGCATCCGCGACGCCCTGTTCAAACTTGTCCACTTCCAGGATCATGCCCAGCTGCTGTGCGGCCGCTCAGTCGTCAATGCAACAACCAGCCACAAAGAAGCAGTCATAACGCTCTCTGATGGCAGGCAATTGGCCGCTCGGCTGCTCGTTGCAGCGGATTCGCGTTTGTCCGCGACGCGCGACCTGCTCGGCATTGGCGCCGACATCAATCGGCTTGGCAACTCCATGCTGATTTGCCGGGTGAGGCACGAGCGCGCCCATCACCAGATCGCGGTCGAATGGTTCGATCACCATCAGACGATAGCGATGTTGCCGCTCATGGAAGGCGTGTCGTCGCTGCTTCTCACTTTGCGCTCAAGCGAGGCCGACAGACTGCTTGCTCTCGACGACGATTTGTTCCTCATGGAATCGACGAGCCGGTGTCGAGGACGCCTCGGAGAGATGACCTTGGCAAGCACCCGCCATGCCTATCCGCTGGTCACGACCTGGGCGCACAAGTTCTGGGCTCCGAGTGCGGCACTGATCGGCGATGCTGCCCTCGGCATGCACCCGGTGACCGCGCATGGCTTCAACATCGGCCTCAGTGGCCAGAAGCAACTCGCCGATAGAATCCTGGCGGCATGTCGCGAGCGCCGCGACATTGCTGATCCCGACATACTCGGCAGATACGAAGGCCGGCTGCGTCTGTCGGCGGCACCGCTCTATCATGCTACGAATGCGCTTGTCGCTCTCTACTCAGGCGAGCACCCGGCGGCACGGCTTGCAAGACATGCAGGGCTTCGCTTTGCCCAATATCTTCCCTTTATCCGCCATGGCATTTCGGCCATGCTCAGGCGGTGAATCGCAGGCAGCGCTGCCGCTCTGGAACGCTATCTCGGCCCGGCTTCCTTTTGTCTCGCCGGGCGCGTTGATACCGTTGGCAGGGCTGCTTCCATGGTGACGTTGCCGATCCTGGGATGATTCCGATCAAGGCACGCCTGCGGGCAAGAGCTCGATGGTCAGACGGCAAGGCCAAGAGCAGACGTGCGCCCCGAAGACATGGTGAGCGCACTGGTTACCCCCGCTGGATAGTTAACCCGTCCTTCAGTGGGCCTGCGTAAGCTTGTCCTCGCGAACAACGATGGGAGCAAGCTGGTCCGTCCATGGCCCCGAAGATAGTAGACACGCTGGAGGCCAAAATCCGTCAGGATCAGCTTGCTGACCTGAGGACCGGCCTCTTCGTGTCGATGCCGATAAGCGGTATCCTGTCAGGCCTGATTTGGGCGGTGCACGCCCTTTCTGGCAGCGGCTTTGCCGCTGCAATCTGGTTCCTGGTCGTCAATGCGATAAATGCCGCCCGCCTTGCACTCGCGCGTTATCAGCTAAAGGAAACGGGGCGCCATGACGGTTTAGTGGGGGTTTTGCCGCGGCTTCGCTGGTTTGGCATCCTTGCTCTTCTGGCAGGGTTTGCCTGGTCCTTCCTGGCCGTCCTGACTGTTGGATACACGACACCTCAAGCACCGCTGCATCTGGTCATTCTGGCGGGCATTTCCGCTGGTGCGGTTACATACGGCAGTTCGTATGCCGCGGCGGCGACCAACTTCATCACACCTCCGCTCCTCATCACGGTGGCTTGCCTTTTGGCGAAAGGCAATTTTGAAGACTACATTCTGGCTTTTACCGTTCTGCTCTTCATGGGCGGCTTGGTTCGAGCTTCGTTTGTTGGGCAAGCACGGTTCCGCGAAGCGAGCCGCCTGAGGCATGAGGCCGAGCGGCTTGCGGCGGAGATGAAGGCCAGTTCCAGGCAGGACCACCTGACGGCCCTTCTCAACAGGCGTGGCCTCGAAGACGCAATCGGACGTTTCGAGACCGCGGATGGCCCCTTCGTGGCAATGCTGGTTGATCTGGACGGGTTCAAATCCGTCAACGATACCTACGGTCACAGGACCGGTGATGAACTGCTTGTCAGGATCGCCCGCCGCATAGAGGAGGAAGCACCGGAAGGCTCAACGCTCGCTCGTATCGGCGGCGATGAATTCGTGCTGTTTTTTCCCTCAACGAGGGTTTCGCTTTCTGCCAGTGATCTCGCCTCCAATATCATAGCCAAAATTGCCCGACCCTATATCGAGGTCGCGTCCGTCCGTGTCGGGGCATCGATAGGAATATACCTGGCGGAAAGCCCGGGCCTGACCGAAATGTTGTTGCGGGCGGATATCGCCCTTTATACGGCCAAGCGTCGTGGCAGGAACGAATTTTGCCTGTTCGATGCCGAACTCGACAGGGAACTGCAACGCCGCCAGTCCGTCGAACGGGACCTTCATTCGGCGATAAAGACGAGAAGCTTGCAACCTTGGTTCCAGCCGATCGTGAAACTCGACACCGAGGCCGTGGTCGGTTTTGAAGCCTTGCTGAGGTGGTCCCATCCCACTCATGGTGCCATCTCTCCACCCGAAATCATCACAGCTGCACGCGAAACCGGAATGCTTCAGCTGCTGACGCAAACCGTATTCGCCGACTGTTGTGCTTTTATCGACGGTTTGGTGAAAGCTGACTGTCGTGATCTCCGCGTGGCGATGAATGTTTCGCCGCGCGAACTGGAAGCCGGCGATATCGACGACATGGTTTTGGATGGTCTGGCGGCAAAAGGCCTCCCTGCAACAATGTTCGAGATCGAGATTACCGAAGAATCCCCGGTGGACCCGGACAGAGTGGATGAAAAGCTCGGACGGCTTTCACATGCCGGCATTTCCATCGCGCTCGATGACTTCGGCACCGGCTTTTCTACGTTGGCATCGCTCAAGGACAGTCGGATACGCAAGGTGAAAATAGACCAGGGCTTCATTCGCGGCTTGGCCAAGTCCCGAGAGGACCGACTGCTTGTCAAATCGGTCATCGATCTCGGTAACATGCTCGGGATCGAGGTCATGGCCGAGGGCGTCGAAACGGAGGCGGATCGGCAAACCCTGCACAAGCTTGGCTGCCGAACCGCTCAAGGCTTCCTGTTCTCCAAGGCTGTGCCTCTGAGCCAAGCACTGGAAATGGCAGTCAAACAGCACGCGAACCAGTTGTGACCGCTCCCGCCGCGCCGTCTCTCGCGGCCGTGCGCTCATGAGTGAGGGGTATCTGAACTTCCTTGTTTGAAGAGCATGACAATCCGTGCTGTGCGTCAGCCGGCGAACAGTTCCTTGTAGCCGGTCGTCACCATCCAGTTCGCCCGGTCGATATGGCTGCGAAGAGCCTTGCGGGCGCGGACCGGTTCAAGGGCCGGGTCGATGCCTAGAATGAGATCGGCCATCTCCTCTTCGCTGGCATTGTCGGCGCAGGCATCCAGGATCCGCAGGTAGATCGTGAAATGCTCCCTGTCGTAGCTCGTGAGGTTCTCCGACCAGGGGACTTCGTCGCACAGAGTTGAGTTTCGAGTCTCATCTGTTCCCATTGATCGATTCATGCCTGCGAACCTCGCCTGTTGAGCGCCCGCAGCATATCCCAAAATGGGATAATCCGAAACCGGGATTAGTCGCTGATCCGGTCTTTACCCGACCGGTTCGCCTACATGCCCAAATCTCTTCGCTCGCCCCGCCACCAGCGGTTTCTGGCCCAGCTGGTTTCCCTGCGCAAGGCCAAAGGCCTGACTCAGGCGCAGGTGGCCGAGAAGCTTGATCGTCCCCAATCCTTCGTGGCCAAGTACGAAGGTGGAGAGCGGCGTCTCGACGTCATCGAGTTTCTCGACTTAACTGCGGCGCTTGACGCTGATCCGTGCGAGATTCTGTCCAGCCTGCGGGCTAACGGGCGCCTGCGCGTCTAACGGCTCGCGCCGGTACCGTGAACCGAGCGTGCTTTTCTTCGGCAAGCTGCCATTCCGCTGCGGGTGGGTCTTTACCAAGCCATGCCGATATAGGATGATAATCCTAGGTGGGGCGATTCCTCAACGGAGATCGCAATGGCTAGGACCAAACTTTCCAAGCAGCTTTCACAGGCTGAAATCGAGCGCTTTCTGGCGGAGGCGGAACGGCTGCACAAGAGCATCGTCCAGCCGCTTCTATCACCTAGCAGCAGCCATTACCGGGCTCTCCAACGCACCCATGAAGCGCTGTTAAAGACGGTGAAGGATATCACCGGTAAGGATGCGCCGTTCATTCAATGGTTCGGAACAGGACCGGTGAATTAGACCAGACTTATAGACTCCAGGCTGCAAACGTCGCATTCTCTCTTCGGGGAGAAGGGGCGTGGGCAACCATCGCTATCAAGACAATCGGTACAACCGTCGCAGGTATGGCGAGCGCCATCGTTCGAAGGACGTTCCGTTGTGGGCAAAGATCGTTGCTGGTGGAACAATCCTGGCTGGCTTTCTTGCCTTCGAAATCGGCCCTGCCGCTCTCGGCTGCAACATCAAAGCCAATATCAGCTACAACACGGGCGAGCGCATCTATCATGTTCCCGGACAGGAATATTACTGGGAGACGCGCATCAACCTGTTGAAAGGCGAGCGCTGGTTTTGTTCGGAGGAAGCCGCGCGCAAGGCTGGGTGGCGGAAGTCTCGGGTCTGAGCGTCCGTGGTAAATGCTTGCGAAAATGCTGCATCGCACATGTTTTCGGTGCAGCATTCATTTGAAGTATTTATCGCGATCCGTTCGAAAAATCTGTCCAGCCTGCCGTCCTGGCGGGCGCCCGCGCGCCTGACGACGCGCACCAGGTGCTCGTGAACCGAGCCCGCTTTTCTTCGGCAAGCTCAGGCGGTCTCGGCCATTCGGCTTCGCCCCTTGGCGTGGGCAGCCCTTCGGGCTGAGACGGCCGCCGCCCTTGCGGGCGGCGCGGTTTGTCTGTTGGCCTTTCCCGGTGGCGCGGGGTGGGCGGCACTCCCTTCTAGGCCCGCCGCGGCAGCCCGCAACCCTTCGCGTGCCGCTCAGGGTCCTGCTCTTCGTTCCGGTCCTTCGGATGCGGTCCGCCTACCACGGCGGGCCTTTCCGGTCGCGACTCGCCGCCCACCCCGCTTCCGGGGAAAGGCGCGGCGATTGGCGAGCGGAGGATGAGACGATGCATGCAAACAGCAAGCGTTCCGCCAGCGGAGAGGCTGGCGCAGGCAAGGGCGGGCGCCCCGGCGCCAGCCTTTATCAGGAGATCACAGACCGCATCATTGCCGAGCTGGAGCGCGGCACCGTGCCATGGGTCAAGCCATGGGGCAGCGCAAAGGCAGGCCTTGGCCTGCCGAGCAATGCGTCTACGGGGCGCATCTATTCCGGCATCAATATCCTCATCCTGTGGGGCGCGGTCATCGAGCGCAGCTATCCCAGCCAGAACTGGCTCACCTTCCGGCAGGCGCTCGTCCTTGGCGGCAATGTCAGGAAGGGCGAGCGCGGCACGACCATCGTGCATGCCGACCGCTTTGTCCCCAAGGACGAGAAGGAGCGC